>CASEMS010000015.1 GCA_949288955.1 uncultured Lentisphaeraceae bacterium | reverse complement strand
CACGGCCTCGGCAGCCTCGGCGGCCTCGGGGGGCAGGGGCCCGGCGCGGAAGGCATCGCTCTCGGCGGCCAGCAACCAACGGCGGAGGGCGGCGGGGCCGAGCGCGGCGGCGGTGTCGAGCGCGGGGTCGGCGGCTCGGGCCTCGGCCAATGGCTTGCCGTCCACGCGGAGCATCGGTTCGGCGGCGGCGACGTCCGTCACCGGCAGGAGGGGCGTGCCTTGCGTCAGGCGGGCGAGGAAGACGGGGGCAAGGCCGGGCTCGGGGTCGAACCACGCGGTGAGGGTCAGGGGCAGGTGCGCCTCCAAGGGCGCCCAGGCATCGCGCAACGCCCGGCGGGCGGGGAGTCCCGCGCCGTCGGCGAAGTTGAGGACGAGCTGGGCGCAGGCCAGGCCGCCGAGGAGCATGAGCGCGCCTACGTTGGCCACCAGATGCGCGGGGGCGAGGCCCCAGTGGACGTGCGCGTCCAGCCAGTTGCGAATCCAGGAGCCGACGAGTAGGCCCACGTTGAGCGCCACCAAGGCCACGCCCAGCGCCGCCAAGGGCGTCGGCTCATCCATCGTCTGCCAGAGCGCCTCGGGCCAACGCGCCAGGCAGCATCCCGCCAATGCCAGGATGGCGAGCTGTCCGATGAGGGGCGAGCCAAAGCGGAAGTAGGCCCGCGGGAAGCAACCCAGCAGGAGCGCCAAGGCCAAGGCGAAGAGCGCCAACGGCGCCGCGCCCTCGAAGTTCATCGCCAATCCCATCAGCGCGCCCGGCGTCAGCTGGCCGAGGCGAGCGCCCCAGAAGAGGAAGAGGTTGTCGGGCGTCTCCAGTCCCAACGCCATGCACCAGAACGCGACCGCCGCCACGGAGGCCAGCGTCCCGGCGATCAGTCCCAGCACGATCCACGGCAGGTAGGAGAGGCGGCCCTCCACGCCCATGCGCACCAGCACGCCGCCGCCGAGGAGGATCGCCGCCAGGGAGATGGGCAGGGCCGCCGGGTTGTCGGCGAAGAGGAAGGCGGCAAAGGCGAAGAGCAGGCCCATCGCGCAGCAACGGCGGACCGAGGGCGGCAGCCCCGCCTCGAAATCCTCCGCGCACCGTCGCCGCAACGTCATGGCCAGGGCGATGGCCGTGGCACCCACGGCCACGGTGGCCGCCGCCGGCAAGGGGCGCGTGCCCAACGCCCAGAGCGGCAGGGTCGTCAGCGCCACGGCCACGGTGCCGAAGCCGGCCAGCAACGCCGTGGCCGCGCTGTCGCGCCAAGCACGGGGGCGCGCACCCTCGGCCAGCTCCCCGAAATCCACGCAGGCGTGGCGCACGCCTTCGACGGCCGCCACGAAGAGCATCGTCGCCGCCCAGGCGCCCAACGCCGCCGTCAGCGCGGCGATGCCCGCCTTGCCGCCCAACAGACGCGCCAGCCACGTCAGCGCCGTGCCCAACGGCTCCCAGGCGCTTCCCTCCAACTGCCCGGGAAAACAGATCGCCGCCAGGAAATCCGTCGACGCGCCGGGGCAGGGCACCCACGCGCCGGTCAGCAGAAAGAAAGCCAAGCTCCCCACGAAGACGAGGCAGGCCCAAGGTATGCGGGTGTATTTGTCGGCGTCCATTGTTTCTCCAGGCACATTGCTCATGATGGCGCGCTATTATACACAATCTGCTATGATGGGCCACATGAAAGCGGGCAGAAAGACGAACGTGGAGCGCATTTTGGAGACGGCGGGCGAGCCTTACGTCCCCCATGCCTTCGATGGGCGCGGGGGACAGGCGGAGGCCTCGGAGATCGCCGTTCAGCTTGGCGTGCCTGCCGCGCAGGTCTTCAAGACGTTGGTCACCGAGACCGAGCGGCACGAGGCTTTCGTCTTTGTGGTCCCTGCCGACGGGACGCTCGACCTGAAGAAGGCGGCGCGCACGGCGGGGGTGCGGGCGTTGGCGATGCTGCCGCTGGCCCGCCTCTTCCCCCTCACGGGCTATCGCCACGGCGGCTGCTCGCCTTTGGGCATGAAGCGACGCCTCCCCACCTTCATCGACGCCTCGGCGGAGATGTGGCCGAGGATCTTCGTGAGCGCGGGGCAGATTGGGCTGAACGTGGAGGTGGCCCCCCGCGCGTTGGCCGCGCTGGCCCAGGCCTCTTTCGCGGAGGTGGCGCGCCGAGGGGGCGACGCATGAGGCGCCTCTTGGTGATCGGGGCGACCTCCGGCATTGGGCGGGCGTTGGTCGAGGCGGCGCGGGCGCGCGGTTACGAGGCCGTCGCCGCCGGCCGCAGGGAGGCGTTGCTGCGTGAGATCGGCGGCGAGACGCTGGTCTTGGACGCGACGGCGCCGGACGCCTTGGCGCGCATCGAGGCCGTCGGCGCGGACACCGTGGTCTTCAACGCGGGCTTCGGCGAACGCTCGGAGCGGCCCGACTGGTCGCTGACGGAGCGGACGCTGCGCCTGAACGTGCTGGCCTTTGAGCGGGTGGCGGGTTGGGCGCTGACGCACTGCGAGACCTTCGCGGCCACGGCGAGCGTGGCGGGGATCCGCGGCTTGGAGCGGACGAACGGCTACTCGGCCTCGAAGGCCTATATGCTCAACGCGCTGGAGGGTTACCGCCGCTTGGCGCGCCACGGGGGCTTCCCCTGCCGCTACGTCTCGTTGGTGCCGGGGTTCGTGGACACGGCGATGGGGCAGGCGAGCGCGTTCTGGCGTTGCTCGACAGCGGAGGCGGCGTTTTGTATACTAAAGGCGTTGGAACGAGGGCGCGCGGTGGTTTACGTCACTCCGCGTTGGCGTTGGATAGCGTGGGCGATGCGGTTGCTGCCGCGTGCCGTCTTTGAGCGTTTGCCGTTGCGATAAGAAGAAGCGGATGGGAGAGACTATGCGTTTGCGTGATTGCCTGTGTGCGTTGGCCGTGTGCGTGGCCGGCGCGACCTTTGCCGTGCCGATGAAGTTGGAATGGAAGCCTGTGCCCGACGCGCCGGAGGCCGTCGCGCGGCCTTTCTCCGGTCTGGTCGGCGGCAAGCTGATCGTGGCCGGCGGCTCCACCTTCGCCGAGGCCAAGGGTTATTCCGCGACAATCTCGGCCTACGACCCCGCGAAGGACACGTGGGAGCGTCTTGGAGCGTTGCCGCAGGGGATCGCCGAAGGCGGCGCCGCCGTGGTGGAAGCCGGGTCGGCCCTCGCGCCTGAGCCTCGCTTGGCCTGCGTGGGCGGCATGACCGCCGGGGGGCCGACCTCCAAGGCCTTCCTCCTCGCGCCCGACGGCGCCTCCGAGCCGCTCCCGGATTTCCCCTACGGCACGCTCACGATGACCGCCGCCACGCCTTGGCAGGGTGGGGCGGTCTTCGCCTGCGGCCTGCTCGACGGCAAGCCGACCAACCGTGTCTTCACCCTCACCCGCAAGGCCGGGGCGTGGGTCTGGGGCGAGTTGCCGCCCCTCCCCGGCCCCGCCCGCAGCCAAGCCGTGGCCGTCGCGCAGAACGGCGACCAGAAGAGCCCCATCCTCGCCGTCTTCGGCGGCACGGTGACGGGGGGCGACGGCAAGCCGCTCGCCGCCACCGACGGCTATGGTTACACCAAGACCTTCGACGGCACGTGGGCCTGGAAGCCGCTCGCCAAGGCCCCCGCCTGCGCCATCGGCGCGGCCTTCCTGCCTGTGGGCGACCAGCACGCCCTCCTGATCGGCGGTTATGACGGGCAGATGTGGGATCGCGCCAACCGGATGCTCCCCGAGGCTTGGGCGCGCCAGCTCAAGGAGCCTGCCGCCGCCTTCAATTGGAACCGCACCGTTTGGTCGTGGCATGCCGTCACCGGCAAGTGGGCCGCCTATGGCGAGCTGCCCGAGGGCACGGAGCCGCGCTGCGGCGCGGTCGCCGCGGTCCTCCCCGCGGAAGGTGGCAACGGCGCGCGGCTCGTGGTCGTCGGCGGCGAGGTCAAGCCGCAGGTGCGCACCGCCGCCGCCAGCGTCGTCTCCTTCGCCCGCCAGGGGTGGAAGTTCGATTGGGAGAGCTGGGTGGTCATCGGGCTCTTCTTCGCCTCGATGGCCGGTATGGGCGTCTATTTCGCCCTCAAGCCGAAGACGGCGGACACCTACTTCCGCGGCGGCAAGAGCATCCCTTGGTACGTGGCCGGCGTCTCCATCTACGCCACGATGCTCAGCTCCATCACCTTCATCTCCATTCCCACGATGACCTACATCTCGGACTGGCGTTACTTCACGATGGCGCTCTGCATCCTGGCCATGGCCCCCATCGCCATCTTCTTCTACCTCCCCTTCTTCTGCCGCCTCAACATCACCAGCGCCTATGAGTACCTGGAGCGCCGCTTCAACGTGGGCATCCGTCTCTTCGGCGCCGCCGCCTTCAACATCTTCATGGTCTGTCGCGTCGCCGTCGTCACCCTTCTGCCCGCCATCGCCCTCGGCGCGGTGACGGACATCCCCATCTGGGCGGCCATCCTCCTCTGCGGCGGCGCCACCATCATCTACTGCTTCTTCGGCGGCGTCGACGCCGTGATTTGGTGCGACTTCGTGCAGGGCCTCATCCTCCTTGGCGGCGCGATCGTCGTGCTCGTGGCCCTGATCATCGGTTCCGGCGGCCCCACCGAGTTCGCCACCGTCGCTTGGGAGGCCGACAAGTTCCGGACTTGGGACTTCCGTTTCCTCTTCGGTGAGCCGGTCTTCTGGGTCGTCCTCATCATGGGCTTGGTCAGCAACCTCAACAGCTACACCGCCGACCAGTGCGTCGTCCAGCGCTACATCACCACCCCCGACGAGAAGGCCGCCGCCCGCTCCATTTGGTTCAACGGCATCCTCTCGGTCATCTCCTCGGTCATCTTCTACCTCATCGGCACCGCCCTCTACACCCACTACGTCAAGCACCCCGAGCTGATGGACGTGACGATGCCCAAGAGCGACTCCATCTTCCCCACCTTCATGGCCATCGAGCTGCACCCCGTCGTCGCCGGCCTCATCGTCGCCTCCATCTTCGCGGCCACCATCTCCACCCTCGCCACCAACCTCAACAGCTCGGCCACTTCCATCGTTACCGACTTCATCGCCCGCTTCCGCAAGGACATGGACGGCGACGCGCAGGTGCGTTGGGGCCGCTGGCTCGTCATCGTCATCGGCGTGGCCGGTGTCGCCGCCGCGCTCATCCTCTCCGTCCTGCCCAGCCGGTCGCTCTTCGACGTCTTCCAGAACTTCATCGGCACGCTCACCGGCGGCCTCTCCGCGCTCTTCCTCATCGGCATCTTCATGCCGCGCGTCAGCGGGCTGGCCGCCATGATCGCCCTTGTCGCCAACTACGTCATCAGCCTGGGCATCGGCCTTGTCCTCCCCGACCTCCACCCCTTCACCTACGGCGGCATCGGTTTGGCCGTCTGCGTGCTGTTGGCGTGGCTCCTCTCCTTCCCCTTCCCCAACGCGAAGCCCACCGAGGGCCTCACCCACTTCTCCCGTCCGAAAGGCGAATAAATGCGCATCCTCCACCTCCTGGCCGCGCTTGCGGCCCTCCTCCCCGCCCTCCTCCCTGCCCAATACCTTGTGGGCCAGAGTGAGGAGAAGCGCCTTCCCCCCGTCTCCGTCGGCATGGCCCTGGAGACCGGCAGCTACGTCATCGGCGAAGACATCAACGTTCGCGTCCTCGTCCGCAACAACACCCCCACCGACCTCGTCCTCGGCCGCGGCGACCAGCCCTCCGGTGTCTTCGAGGTCTTCCGCGCCAACGACCCCCAACGGCGCAATCTCGCCCGCGACCCCAATGGCTGCCTCCCCCGCCCCCTCACCCTCAAGCCCAACGAGGAGCGCGTCTTCTCCATCAACCTCACCCTCGCCGCCGACCTCACCCGCCAAGGCCAATACTTCGTCTCCTTCGGCGCCATCGTCCACGGCATCCGCCACGAGACCCAGGTCAAGGCTCTCGACATCGTTCCCGGCGGCGTCATCCTCGAAGGCACCCAGCTCTTCGCCAAGGATCCCACCCGCCAACGCCGCCTCACCCTCGTCCGTTGGCCCCGCAACCACGTCGACCGCCTTTTCCTTCGCATTGAGGACTCCCCCGACGGCCGCTTCTACCCCACCGTCATGCTCGGCGCCTACCTCCCTATCGTCAAGCCCAAGCTCAACATCTCCCCCAACGGCGAGATCATCATCCTCCACCGCGCCACCCCGGACTACTACGTCCGCAACGTCTTCTGGTCCCTCCCCAACGAGTTCATCCGCCGCTCCACCCAGAACCTTCTCGACCCCACCACCGCTGACACCGCCCGCCTCAAAGGGATGCAGGGCGACCTCGACGCCATCATCCAGAAGAACGAGGCGCAGCGCAAGGAGGATCACGACAAAATCGAGCGCATCAAAGCCCAACAGAAGCAGCACCGCGCCACCCCCTGACACCGCTTTGACTCCCACCCGCAAGCCGCGGCCCTATCCGGGCCGCGGCTTTTTTTGTGCCTCGGCGGCTGATCCACCTCGGGTCGGCGGCCGATCCACCTTGCCTCGGCGGCTGATCCACCTCGGCTCGGCGGCTGATCCACCTGATCCACCTCGGCTCGGCGGCTGATCCACCTCGGCTCGGCGGCTGATCCACCTCGGCTCGGCGGCTGATCCACCTCGGCTCGGCGGCTGATCCACCTCGTCTTGGCGGCCGATCCACTTTGCCTCGGCGGCTGATCCACTTCGTCTTGGCGGCCGATCCACTTTGCCTCGGCGGCTGATCCACCTCGGCTCGGCGGCTGATCCACCTCGGCTCGGCGGCTGATCCACTTCGGCTCGGCCGCCGATCCACTTCGGCTCGGCCGCCGGTTCATCTTTGGGTGTTCGCTTTCGGTTACATTTCGACGCGCGGCGCTTTTTTGTTGGGCGGCAGATGTCTGGTCAGGAGGGGGAAGGGGAAAATAAAAAAGCCCCTGATCCGGAGTGGAATCAGGGGCTTTTTGTTGGGTGGGGTCAGCGGACGAGGGACATGAACTCGGCGCGGACGCCGGGATCCTCGCGGAAGGAGCCGAGGACGGAGGAGGTTACGGTGAGGGCGTTCTGCTTCTCGACGCCGCGCATCATCATGCAGAGGTGGGCGCAGCTCATGACGACGCCGACGCCCTCGGCGCCGGTGATCTCCTGGATGGCGTGGGCGATCTCCTCGGTGAGGCGCTCCTGGATCTGGAGGCGGCGGGCGTAGCAATCGACGATGCGGGCGATCTTGCTGAGGCCGACGACCTTGCCGGCGGCGATGTAGCCGACGTGGCAGCGGCCGTAGAAGGGCAGCAGGTGGTGCTCGCAGAGGGAGTAGACCTCGATGTCGCGCACGATGACCATGTTGTTGGCGGCGGATTCGAAGACGGCGCCGTTGAGGAACTCGCGGGGCGTCTGGCGGTAGCCTTGCGTGAGGGCGGCGAAGGCTTTGGCGACGCGCTCGGGGGTCTTGAGGAGTCCCTCGCGGTCGGGATCCTCGCCGAGTTCGACGAGGATCTGGCGGACGAGGGCGGCGAGGCGTTCGAGGTTCGGGGGCTGGCTCAGCATGGGAGGATGAGTTCGTGGGGGGTGTGGGAGAGCACCTCGCAGCCGGTCTCGGTGACGACGAGGAGATCTTCGATGCGGACGCCGACCTGGCCGGGGATGTAGATGCCGGGCTCGTCGGTGACGACCATGCCGGGGCGGAGGATCGTCTCGCAGGTCTTGGAGAGGTTGGGGGCCTCGTGGATCTCGAGGCCGACGCTGTGGCCGAGGGAGTGGTCGAAGTAGTCGCCGTAGCCGGCCTTCTCGATGATGTCGCGGGCGATCTTGTCCATGTCGCAGCAGCGGAGGCCGGGCTTGATGGCCTCGCGGACGGCGCGGTTGGCGTCGAGGACGATGGCGAAGATCTCCTTGAAGCGGTCGGTGGGGGTGCCGTAGAAGAGGGTGCGGGTCATGTCGGAGCAGTAACCGTCGACGACGACGCCCATGTCGATGAGGAGCTCGGAGTTGGGTTGGAGGACGGTGGCGTCGGGGCGGTGGTGGCATTCCACGGCGTTGACGCCGGCGCAGAGGATGGGGTCGAAGGACTCGGTGAGGCCGCGGGCGGCCTCTGCCATGCGGAAGTGGCGGAGCATCTCAAGCTCGCTCATGCCGGGGCGGAATGTCTCCATGAGCTCGGCCAGGAGGGCGTCGTTGGCGGCGGCGGAGCGGCGGATGGCGTCGATCTCCGCGGGGGATTTGACGCCGCGGATCTCGGAGACAAGGGCGCTGACGCTGACCATCTTGGCGCCGGAGAGGGTCTCTTGGAGGGGGAGGAACTGGGCGACGGTGAGGGTGCCTTCGTAGCCGACGGTCTTCCAGGCCTTGCCCATGGCGGCGTAGTCGGCGAGCTGCTCCTTGGCGGGCTTGAACTTGCGGATGTCCATGCCTTTGAGGGTGCGGTGGGCGGCCTCGAGGTAACGGAAGTCGGTGTAGAAGATGGGGGAGCCTTGGCGCTCGACGAGGAGGAGGCCGTTGCTGGTGGGCAGCCCGGTGAAGTAGAGGCGGTTGACGGGGGTGTAGAGGAAGGCGGCGTCGATCCCTTTGGCGGCCATGGCCGCCTGGAGGCGCTCGATGCGCGCGAGGAATTCGTTGTCCATGGGGGTTCCTTTGCGAAGATGGGCGGGGCGTGCGCCCCGCCCATCGGTGCGCCGGTGGGGCGCTTACTTGACGAAGAGGTTGTCGGCGGTCATCTGCGCGGGCTTCTCGAGGCCGAGGAGGTCCAGGCAGGTGACGGCGATGTCGGAGAGCTTGCCGTCGGGGCGCATGGCGCGGGCGTCGGCGTCCTTGGCCACGTAGATGCACTCCACCTTGTTGAGGGTGTGGGAGGTCTTGGGCATGCCGGTGGCGTAGTCGATCATCTGCTCGGCGTTGCCGTGGTCGGCGGTGATGAGGACGTGGGCGTCGAGCGCCATCAGGCGGGGGAGAACCTTGCCGATGCATTCGTCGACGACCTCGACGGCGCGGGTGGCGGCCTCAAGGTTGCCGGTGTGGCCGACCATGTCGCAGTTGGCGTAGTTGACGACGATGAAACCGTAGGGGTTGTTCTCCAGGCGGCGGAGGAGCTCGTCGGTGACGTTGTAGGCCTCCATTTCGGGGTGGGAGGCGAAGGTGGCCGGGTCGAAGCGGCTGGGGACCTCCACCTGATCCTCGCCGGGATAGGGCTTGGTGCTCTTGCCGTTGAAGAAGCTGGTAACGTGGCGGAACTTCTGGGTCTCGGCGAGGCGGAGCTGGCGGAGCCCGGCCTTGGAGACGACCTCGCCCAAGAGCATATCCATGGCGCCGTCGCCGCCCATGGCGCCGAGGAGGTAGTCGTTGAACTCGTCCCAGTAGCGGGTGAAACCGAGGTAGACGATCTTGGGGCGGCGGGTGCGGGAGCCGGCGTAGTCGTCGCAGACGAAGGCCTGGGTGAGCTGGATGGCGCGATCCTGGCGGTAGTTGGTGTGCATCACGCTGTCGCCGTCCTGGATGCCGGCGTAGCCGCCGATGACGGAGCAGGGGATGTACTCGTCGGTCATGGGGTCGCCGTCCGGGGTCTTCTCGGTGTCGTAAGCCTTTTGGACGGCCTCCTCGACGGTGGCGAACTTGGCGCCGGTGGCGTTGACGAGGCACTCGAAGGCCTCGGAGGTGAGCACCCAGTTCTTGGAGCGGTCCATCGCGTAGTAGCGGCCCATCGCCGTGCCGATGACGCAGCCGCCCACCTCGGCCATCACGGTCTGGAGCTTGGCGAGGTATTCGAGGGTGGAGCGGGGCGGCGTGTCGCGGCCGTCGAGGAAAGGATGGACGACGATGCGCCCCTCGGGGAACTCCTGGCGGGCGCGGCGCATGATCTTGAAGAGGTGCTCTTGGTGGGCGTGGACGCCCTCGTCCTGGAGCAGGCCCATGAGGTGGAGCTGGGAGTTGTTCGCCTTCCAGTTGGCGATGAGGGCCTCCCATTTCGGGCTCTTGAAGAGCTCGCCGCTCTTGAGGCCGTCGTCGATGCGCTTGAGCTCCTGCTCCACGATGCGGCCGGCGCCCATGTTCAGGTGGCCCACCTCGGAGGAGCCTTGGTAGCCGTCGGGCAGGCCGACCTCCTCGCCGGAGCACTCAATGCGGCACCAAGGATAGCGTGCGCGCAGACGGTCGATGACAGGGGTCTTGGCGCTGAAGACGGAGTTGCCCGCGAACCGGGGGTTCATCCCCCAGCCGTCACGGATGATCAAGCAGACAGGGCGGTTGGCCATGGCGGAGTTCCTTTCTCAAAACGCGCACATTATAGCACAGCGGCGGCGGTATGTTCCGCCATTCCGCGCAGAGTGGCGCGCGCGTGGCCTCGTCCTCCCTTTGGCTTAGTCGCCGACAGGGGGACGCAGGGCGGCGGCGAAGGCTCCGTCGTGGAGGGGGGTGGGCAGCGTTTGCCGCGTCTCCGTGACGCGCCAGCCGGGGTGGGCGCGGAGGAAGTCCGCAAGCTGGCCCTCGTTCTCCTCCCGTTCGATGGAGCAGGTGGAGTAGACGAGGATGCCGTCGGGCGCGAGGCAGGGGGCGAGGGCCGCGAGAAGGGTGCCTTGGAGGCGGCGGGCACGCTCAAGTCGGCTGGGCGTCCAGGCCCAGCGGGCGTCGGGGCGGCGGCCGAGGACGCCGGTGTTGGAGCAGGGCGCGTCGAGGAGAATGCGGTCGAAGCGCCAGTCCGCGGGGGGCTTGGTGGCGTCCAACGTCGTGATCTCGGCGCGGTCGAGGAACCCACAGCGGCGGAGGGTGTCGCGGAGGGTCTCGGCGCGGGCGGGGGTGGGCTCGTTGGCGACGAGGCGGGAGCCTTCGGGCCAGGGGGCGAGGCGGGCGGCGATCTGGGCGGTCTTGCCGCCGGGGGCGGCGCAGGCGTCGAGGACGCGCAGGCCGGGACGGAGGTCTAGGAGGTCGATGGCGTGGCGGGTGGCGGCGTCCTGCGCCACGAAGCGTCCCTCGGCGTAGCCCTCCAATGCGTCGATCCGGACGCCGTGGGGGACGAGGTGGGTGCCGGTGGGGTCGTCGGGGTGCGGCTCGCAACCCGATGGCGGAGGGAAGGGGGGGAGGGGGCGGACGCTGACGCGCGGGGGTTGGGCGATGGCCTCGGCGATGGCGCGGGCGCGTTCCGCGCCGAGGTGGGTGCGCCACCGCGTCCAGAGGGGCTTGGGGAGGTTGAGGCGAAGGTGCTCGGGTTGCTCGGCAAGGGCGTTTCGGAGCGTCTCGCGTTCGCGTTGGAGGCGGCGGAGGACGGCGTTGACGAACCGTGCGGCCCCCTTGCCGATAGGCTTGCAGGCCTCCACGGTTTCGGCGATGGCCGCATGGTCGGGCACGCCGGGGAGGACAAGGAGTTGGGCCGCGCCAATGAGCAACGCGGCGAGCAATTCCCCACGGGGCGGTCGGCAACACCGGCCAATCGCCCATTCCAGCGAGGCCTTGTGACGGAGCGCCGCCCCGACCAATTCAAGGGCGAAGGCATGATCCGGCCCAGGCGGGAGCGCTTGGGTGGGGCGGTCGCCCCGCGTCAGCCACAGCCCTAGGGCGAAAATCGCATCGCGCCGCGCACTCATGGGCATAGCCCTCCTGTCCGGGCCAGAGAGAGGCATGGGGGCGTGCGCATGGCGCGTGTTTGGCAAGAGACGCACCACGTTGGCGAAGGTCGCGTGGCGGCGGCGGTGGGCGAAAGGCAGGGCGGAGGCTTGGGCATGGCGCTAGGCGATCCCCTCTTGGTCGAGGAACTGCGCGGCAGTCAGGCAACGTGGGTGGCTGAGGTGGAGCGCGAGGAAGTCTTTGTCTCCGGTCAGGATGACATCCATGTTATAGGCGATGGCCGCGTTCAGGATGGGCTGGTCGGAGAGATCTCGGATGGCGATGCCCATGAAGCCGAGCGCGGGGATAAGTTCGTAGCTCATCCGCTCCAACACCTCACGGGCTTTCGGCAGCAGATGTGCCGCCTTCCGCGTCAGGACATCCACGAGCTCGGCGACCGTTTGCTCGCAGATGAAGAGTTGATGGCAAACGGCGATGTGGCTGATGGCCACGGCAGGCTTGGAGCGAGGGAAGAGGAACGTCGAGACCAGGACGTTCGTGTCCACCAACACCCTCACGCCCACTTCCTCCCGTGGCGCACCTCGTCCACGAGAGCCTGCACGTCATCCTCGTCCCTCACGCCGAGTTGTTCGGCCGCGTCGGCGAAGTCCCGCTGGGCCTGCTCGATGGCGCGGATGGTGTCGTTGGCGACGAGAAGCCCGCCGTTGGGGCTGACCGCAAGCGAACGACGCGCCACAGGTTGTGGGCCGTAGTGGCTACGCAGGCATTCCAACATGGCGGTGCGCGCGTCTTGTTGCGTCTTGTTCATGGCGACCTCCCTTCCGTTCACCCAGAGTATAGCACAATCGTTTATGGGCGGGCGGCCTGGAAGGCGGGGAGGGCGCGGCGGATGCTGTCCATGGGGACGGCGCAGCAGAGGCGGATGTGGCCGGCCATGCCGAAGCCGCGGCCGGGGACGGCGATGGCGCCGTGGCGGAGGAGGCGCTGGCAGTAGGCCACGTCGTCGCCGCCGGGGGCCTCGGGGAAGAAGTAGAAGGCTCCCTGGGGCATGGCGAAGCGGAGCCCGGCCTCGGCGAGCATGGCGGCCATGGCTTGGCGGCGGGCGTCGTAGAGGGCGAGGTCGACCTGTTCGTCGAGGAGGGCGAGGGCGAGGCGCTGGCCGAGGATGGGGGCGTTGACGTAGCCGAGGGTGCGGTTGGTGAGGGTGAGGGCGGCCAGGAGGGTGTCGGCGCCGTCGAGGGCGGGGTTGACGGCCACGTAGCCGATGCGCTCACCGGCGAGGGAGAGGCTCTTGGAGAAGGAGCCGAGGACGACGGCCCAGGGGCTGAGGCGGAGGAAGGGGGGGACGGCGGCGCCGAAGGCGAAGACGCGGTAGGGCTCGTCGGAGAGGAGGAAGAGGGGGCGCGCACGGGTGGCGTTGAGGCGGTTCACCGCGTCGGCCAGGGCGCGGAGAGCTGGCTCGGCGTAGATGGCGCCGGTGGGGTTGTTGGGGGAGTTCAGGAGGATGGCGCGGGTGCGGTCGGTGACCTGGGCGAGGAGCGCCTCGGGGTCGAGGGCGAAGTCGGGGCCGCGCATAGGCACGGGGCGGAGGACGCCGCCGAAGTGCCCGCAGTAGAAGCCGTATTCCACGAAGTAGGGGGCGGGGACGAGGACTTCGTCGCCACGTTCGAGGGTGGCGCGGAAGAAGGCAACGAGCGCGCCGGCGGCGCCGACGGTGGCGATGACGTGGCGGCCTTCGAGGGGGACGCCCTGCTCGCGGGTGAGCTTGGCGGCGAGGGCGTCGCGGAAGGCGGGGAGCCCGGCGTTGGGCATGTAGCCCAGGCCGCAGGGGCGGACCGCGTCGTCGGCTAGGGCGCGGAGGACGTCGCGGGCCTTGGCGGGCGGGGGGACGTCGGGGTTGCCGAGGGAGAAGTCGAAGACGTTGTCGGGGCCGAGGGTCTTGCGGAGCTCGTTGCCGGCCTCGAACATCCGGCGGATCCACGAGGCGTTGTCCATGGCCTGGGCGATGTCTTGGGCGATGAGTCGTTGCATGGTGTCTCCTCAGACGTGGGTGAAGCCCTCGAGGGTGAGCCGCGCCTCCGGGATGACGGGGAGCGGCAGGAAGGCGAGCGCGAGGAAGGGGTTGGCGAGGGGGGTGCCGGAGGCCTCACGGGCGGCGCGGCGGAGGGCGGCGAGGGCGTCGGCCACCTCGGCGGCGGGGCGGTCGGACATCAGACCGCCGATGGGCAGGGGCAGGCAGGCGCGGCAGACGCCCCCGGCGGCGACGGCAAAGCCGCCGCCCGCGGCGCGGACGGCCTCGGCGGCGGCGGCCATGTCCTCGGGGGTCGTGCCGACGACGCAGAGATTGTGGGAGTCGTGGCCGACGGTGGAGGCCAGTGCGCCGGCTTTGAGGCCGAAGCCTTTGGCCCAGGCCAGGCCGACGCGCCCGCTGCCGCCGTGGCGCTCGACGAGCGCGGCCAAGGCCAGGCCGTCGCCTTCGGCGGGGACGTCGCGGGTGAGGAGGGTACCCTCGGCGATGGCGATGGCGCGGCCGCCCGCGCGCCTCGACGCGAAGTCGGCGGGGGTGAGGGGGCGGCAGCGGACGGAGCCGCGGAAGGGGGCATCGTCGGGCGCGGGGGGGCGGGCGGCGAAGGCGGCCTCGCCCACCACGCGGCCGCGGCAGACCACGTGCGCCACGCGGCATTCCGCGAGGTCTTCGAGGAGGACGACGTCGGCGGCGTGGCCGGGGGCGAGGAGTCCGCGGCCACGCCAGCCGAAGGCGCGGGCGGGGGTGAGGCAGGCGGCGCGGTAGACGGCCAACGGGTCGCACCCTTGGGCGATGGCGGCGCGGATGGCGGCGTCGAGGTGGCCCTCGTCGCGGACGTCCAAGGGGTCGCGGTCGTCGGTGCAGAGGCAGAGGCGGTCGCAGAGGGTGAGGGTGAGGAGGGGGGCGAGGGCTTCGAGGTTCTTGGCCACGCTCCCGGCGCGGATGAGAAGGGTCATGCCTCGGCGGAGCTTCTCCAGCGCCTCGGGGACGGAGCAGGTCTCGTGGTCGTTGGCGATGCCGACGGCGCAGAGGGCATTGAGCGCGTCGCCCGAGGCGAGGGGGGCGTGGCCGTCGATGGGGCGTCCGGAGAAGGCGGCGAGCTTGGCCAACGCGTCGGGGTCGCCGCCGAGGACGCCGGGGACGTTCATGAACTCGGCCAACGCGGCGTCGCGGGCATAGGGGGCGATGGCCTCGGCGGGGAGGCGCGCGCCGGCCTCCTCGCTGGGCAGGGCGGGCACGCAGGAGGGGATCTGCACCTGGAGGCGCAGGAGCATCCCAGCCGCGCAGGCGCGGAAGTAATCGATGGCCGCGCGCCCGGCCACGTTCGCCAGCTCGTGCGGGTCGCAGACGGCGGCGGTGACGCCGTGGGGCAGGACGAGGCGCTCCCATTCGTAGGGGGTGAGGAGGGAGGACTCGATGTGGCAGTGGGCGTCGACGAAGCCGGGGACGGCGGTGAGGCCGCGGGCGTCGAGCGTCTCGCGCCCCTCGTAGCCTTCGCCGACGGCGGCGATGCGGTCGCCCGCCAGGGCGAGGTTGGCGTGCGCCAGCTCGCCGGTGGCGAGGTCGAAGAGGCGTGCGCCGCGGATCAGGAGATCGGCGGGACGGCGGCGGAGGGCCACGTCCACGCAGGCTTGGAGGTCTTGGGTGGTGCGCATGGGGGGTCAGAGCTCGAAGAGTGGGGTGGGGCGGGCCTGCTCGGCCACGAGAAGGGAGGCGGCCAAGTCGTCCCGGCCGATGTCGCGGAGGGTGCGGGCCGCCATGGCGCGGGCCACGGAAGGCTGGTTGCACTCCTCGGAGAGGTGTGCCAGGACCAAGCGGCGGAGGGTGGGCGGGCAGTGCGCGGCGAGGGCGGCGCAGGCCTGGTCGTTGGAAAGGTGGCCGGACTCACCGGCGATGCGGGCGATGAGCGCGAAAGGGCGGCCGGAGGCGCGGAGCATCTGCGGGTCGTGGTTCGATTCCAGCACCAGACCCGTGCAACCGACCAACGCGGTGGCGACCTCGCGCGAGACGAAGCCCAGGTCGGTGAAGTAGCCCAAGCGGTCTGCGCCGTCGTCCAGCGTGTAGGCCACCGGCTCGGCGGTGTCGTGGCTGACGCGCACGCCTGTTACGGTCAGCCCCCCCAACGCGAAAGGCACGCGCGACTCGAAGACCGCGAAGTCCGGCGGCCTCCGCCCCGCCAGGCGGCACTGCCGCTCGACGACCGCCGCGGTCCCCTCGTTGGCGTAGACCGTCGCCTGGTGCCGCGCGGCGAAGCGCTCCAACCCCGCCACATGGTCGGTGTGTTCGTGGGTGACGAGGATGCCGTCGAGCCCCTCCGCCTCGATCCCCGCTGCCCCCAGCCGTTGCTCCAACGCCCGGCAGGAAAGCCCCGCGTCAATCAACACCCGCGTCCCGCCACCCTCCACATAGGTGGCGTTGCCCTTGCTCCCGGAAGCCAAAACGCAAACTCTCATACCCCGCATTATAGCACACCCGCCCACCCGCCTCGGCCGCCAAGTCTTCTCGCCTCGGCGGCCGACGCTCCGAGACTTAGCGGCTGATGCAAGGTGGATCAGCCGCTGACGCTCCCAGACTCGGCCGCTGACGTTCCAGAGGGCGTGCCTCGCCTCGGTTCATTACACTGTGCAATTTCCCGCGGAAAACACCACAGCCACTCGAGGGGCGTCTGGGTGGGGGATGTGGTAGAATGGGGGCATGAAAACGACGTTGTTGCTCTTGGGTTTGGCGGCGATGGCGGTTTGCGGGTGCGTGAACCAGAGTATCGCGGCCAGGCGGTCGGACATTCCTTGGAACCAACCTTCGCGGGCGGAGGCCACGGGCGCGTTGCCGTCGTCTCTGGTGGATCAGTATGACTGAGGCGGACGCGCGGTGGTTGGCGCGTGCGGCGGAGTTGGGTGAGGCTCAGGTGGGCCACACGGCGCCGAACCCTGCCGTTGGGGCTGTGTGCGTCCGCAATGGGCGGGTGTTGGGCGAGGGTGCGCATTTGCGCGCGGGCGGGCCGCACGCCGAGGTGAATTGCCTGGCCGCCTGCGCGGAGGAGCCCGCGGGCGCCACGCTCTACGTCTCGCTGGAGCCGTGCTCGACCGCGGGCCGCACGCCGCCGTGCTGCGACCTGATTCGCGCCAAGCGCCTTGGGCGGGTGGTGATTGGGTGCCTCGACCCCAATCCGCGCCATGCGGGTCGGGCCGTCGGCTTACTGCGGGCGGCGGGCATTGACGTGACGGTGGCGGAGGGGGAGGTGGCGGAGCGTTGCCGCGCCCTCATCGCGCCGTTCGCCAAGGCCATCACGCAGGGATTGCCTTACGTGCGCCTGAAGTTGGCGATGACGCTCGATGGGTTTATCGCCGACGGCATGGGCGCGTCGCGGTGGGTCACCGGCCCTGAGGCGCGGGCGTGGGTGCAGCGTCTCCGCGCGCGGGTGGACGCGGTGATGGTCGGGGCCGGCACCGTCCGCGCCGACCATCCCAGCCTTCAGCCGCATTTGCCTGACGCTCCCCTGAAGTGGCGCGTGCTGGTCGATCGCTTTACTCCGCCCGATCCGGCGGATGTGGATGAGCGGACGCTTGTCGCCACGCGGGATTTGGGGTATGACGGCCATGATCTCCGGGCGATGCTCCGTGCCCTTTGCGCGCGCGGCGTGAACGATGTGCTCTGCGAGGGTGGAGGGCGTCTGGCAGGGGCGTTGCTTGACGCGGGTTTGGTGGATGAGCTGAATGTGCTGTATGCGCCAAAGATCTTGGGTGACCCCGCGGCACGTCCCGGGCTGGCCATCGCGCCGCGCCCGTTGGCGCGGGCGTTGGCCTTCGCGCCGGTGGCGCGGGAGGCGCTCGGCCCCGACACGCTTATCCGCCTGCGCCCAAATTGAACGACGGGCGGATTCTGCTTTAGATTAAAGGGCGGCGGGGGACCAGGCGGGCTTCCAGTTGAGGATGGGTTTGCCGTCTTTCCACTCGATGGGGAGCCAGATGTAGCGGCTGTCAATCTGGTTCTTGGGGTTCCAACGGTCGGCGCAGAAGATGACCTGCCCGGGCTTGCCGGGGATGGGGAGTGCGTAGGTGCTTTGGGAGAAGTGGGTCTTTTCGGCGTTGGGGCCGCGGGCGGGGTTGCCCAGCTCCGTCCAAGGGCCGATGACGGCGGGGGCGACGGCGGAGCGTGCGGCGTTGGGGGCCCAACCGGTGCAGCCGGAGCCGATGAAGTAGTACTTGCCGTCCTTCTTGAAGAGGGCGGGGGCCTCCATGAAACGGCCGGGGAAGGCGCGCCAGTAACGGCCGGTGTGTTGGGTGTAGGTGTCGTCGAGCTCGGCGATTTGGAGGGTGGCGTTCTCCTCGGAGGCGTAGATGTGGTAGGCGGTGCCGTCGTCGTCCACGAAGAGGGTCATGTCGCGCGCCATCTGGCCGCCGGGGAGGTCGCGGAAGTAGTGCTTGGCGTTGGGGTCGCCGGGGGCGGGGGCGTTCTGGGCGGGGCGGCCGGGGTTGATTCGGCCGGAGCGGAGGAAGGTGTAGGGGCCGACGACGGAGTCGGCCACGGCCACGCCGCTGCGGGCGGCGCCGTAACCTTGGCCTTTGAGTTCGAGGTGGAACCACATGACGAACTTGCGGGTCTTGGCGTTGTAAATCACCTTGGGGCGTTCGAGGATGCAGCCGGCGGCGATGTCGCTCGCGGGGTCGTCGGAGACGCGCAGGGCGATACCTTCGTCGCGCCAGTTCACGAGATCGTCGGCGGGGGAGGAGTAGCAGTGGACGCCGACCCAGGCTTGGTTGCCGGCCTCGCCGGGCACCTTGTGTTCGCCGAACCACCAGACGCGGCCCTCGTGGAGGAGGAAGCCGCCGCCGTGGGCGTTGATGTGGTTGCCATTGGCGTCCTCCCACAGCTCGCCGGGGCGGATCTGGGTCTGCCGGGGGCCGGGCACGGCGAGGGCGGGCAGGGCGGCGAGAAGGAGGGCGAGGGCGGGCAAAAGTCTCATGGGGTGCCTTGGGTTGTAGGTTCGCCCCCATTATCCCCGAATGGTGCGGGCGTGTGGGGCGGCTATGGCTTTTCCGGGCGGCTGCATACGGCGGTACGCAGACGGTCTTGGCGCTTCTTTTGCCGTCGCTCTTTGCGGGGCGGAGCCTAAAATGGGGTGCCATGAGAACGTTCCCTACCTTTGCCTTTTCTGCTTTCCTCGCCGTCGCCCTTGCTTTGCCTACGGCGGCGGCCACGTTGGCCGACCTCTCCCCCGCCGAGCGCGCACGTGTCGCCGCGGCGGCGGAGGTTCGACCTTCGCCGCGCCAAGTGGCGTGGCAACGTTTGGAGCTGACCGCCTTCGTTCACTTCGGCATCAACACCTTCACCGACCGCGAGTGGGGCACGGGCGACGAGGATCCCGCCTTGTTCAACCCCACCGCGCTTGATTGCCGCCAATGGGCGCGTGCGCTCAAGGCCGCCGGTTTCCGCTTGGCCATCCTCACTGCCAAGCACCACGACGGTTTCTGCCTTTGGCCCAGCAAACTCACCCGACACTCCGTCGCCTCCTCCCCGTGGAAGGGCGGGAAGGGCGACGTCTGCCGGGAGTTCGCCGATGCCTGTCGCGCCGAGGGCCTCCGCGTCGGTTTCTACCTTTCGCCCTGGGACCGCCATGAGCCGACCTATGGCACGGACGCCTACAACGACTTCTTCGTGGGGCAACTTGCCGAGCTCTTCGACAATTACGGCCCCATCGACGAGATTTGGTTCGACGGCGCCTGCGGCGAGGGCGCCAACGGCAAGCGGCAGACCTACGACTGGGCCCGCTACTACGCCCTCATCCGCGAACGCAACCCTGCCTGCGTCATCGCCGTCTCCGGCCCGGACGTCCGCTGGGTGGGCAATGAGTCGGGGCTCGCCCGCGACAGCGAGTGGAGCGTCGTCCCCATCGAGGCCATCGACAACGAGGCCGTCCGCGACGGCTTCGCGCCGTTCCATTTCGACGGCTCGGACATCGCCGCCATGGCCAAGCGCCAAACCGCCCAGGGCCGACTCTCCGCCAACGCCCCCACGCTCGGCGCGATCGACGACATCCTCGCCTCCGATCGTCTGGTCTGGTATCCCGCCGAGTGCGACGTCTCCATCCGCCCCGGCTGGTTCTACCACGACAGCCAGGACGATCAGGTGAAGAGCCTCGACCAACTCCTCTCCATCTACGATCGCTCCGTCGGCCGCAACGCCGTGCTGCTCCTCAATGTCCCTCCCACGCCCGAGGGCCTTTTCCATGCCAATGACGTCGCCCGCCTCCGGGCGTTCGGTGAGGCCCTCCGCAAGACCTTCGGCATCAACCTTCTCGGCGACGTGCGGCCCGGCCAGACCGAGGTATCCCTGCCCACGCCCATCCGCTTCGATACTCTCGTCGCCCAAGAGGACATCACGCAAGGCCAACGTGTCGAGCGCTTCCGCTTCGAGGTCAAACGCCCCGGGGCCGACGCATGGGAGCCCATCGCCGGAGCCACCACCATCGGTCATAAGCGTATCCTTCGTTTGGAGGCGCCCATCGAGGCCACGGCCCTTCGCCTCGTCGTCGAGGAGAGCCGCGCCGAGCCGCGCATCCTCTCCATCGGCGCGCATCTTCGCTGATGGCCCCTGCCTCACCTTGGATCGGCCGCTGACTCATCTTGGATCAGCCGCTGACCCGAGGTGGATTGGCCGCTGACTCACCTTGGATCAGCCGCTGATCCTCGGGGAGACCGCCGCCCCTTCTGCGCGGGGGGTACGTTTGTGGTAAGATAAAAGCATTGTTTTTCACCTTTGGAAGGCGAGGCAGAGCGTATGGGCGGTTTCTTTGGCGTCGTGGCGCAGCAGGGTTGCGTGCCGGATGTGTATTTCGGGACGGACTACCATTCGCATATGGGGACGGTGCGGGGCGGTATCGTGATTTACGCGGGCAACGCCTTCCACCGTTCCATCCACAACATCCAGAACGCACAGTTCCGGGCGCGCTTCGAGGGGGCCGCCAAGCGTTTCGCGGGGCTGAACCCGAATTATGCGATTGGGGTGATTAGCGACCAGGATGACCAGCCGGTGCTGGTGCGGTCGCACCTCGGGATGTTCGCCTTGGCGTTCGTGGGGTTGGTGACGAACCTGCAGGAGATCGTGGACGAGCTGGTGCGAGACCGGCGGACGCACTTCTGCGAGTTGGGGAAGGACAGCGCCATCAACACCTTGGAGGTGCTGGCGATGCTCATCAACACGAAGGATTCCTTCGAGGAGGGGTTGGCCTACGCGCAGAGCCGGGTGGAGGGGTCGTGCTCGTTGTTGTTGCTTTCGGAGCGGGGCGTGCTCTACGCGGCGCGGGATCGTTTCGGGCGGACGCCGATCGTGTTGGGCGAGAAGGAAGACGGCGCGCACGCGGTGACGATGGAGACGGCGGCCTTCCCGAACTTGGGCTACCGCAGGACGCGGGATCTGAAGGCGGGGGAGATCGTGGCGATCTCGCTGGATGGGGTGCGGACGGTGGCGGAGGGGCGCGAGGAGTCGGCCATCTGCGCCTTCCTTTACGTCTATTACGGTTACCCTGCCAGCACCTATGAGGGGGTGGGCGTGGAGCGGACGCGCTATCGGAGTGGGGCGTTGCTCTCGCAGAGGGAGCCCGTGGATGCGGACCACGTGGCGGGCATCCCGGATTCGGGCGTGGCGCACGCGTTGGGCTATGCCTTCAAGAGTGGCATCCGCTACGCGCGGCCTTTCGTGAAGTACACGCCCACCTGGCCCCGGAGCTTCATGCCGCCGGATCAGAGCCTGCGGCAGAAGATCGCGAACATGAAGTTGTTGCCGGTGCCGGAACTCATCGAGGGCAAGCGCCTGATCTTCTGCGATGACTCCATCGTGCGCGGCACGCAGCTGCGCAACCAGGTGGGGCGGCTCTACAAGGCCGGGGCGAAGGAGGTGCACGTGCGCATCGCCTGCCCGCCGCTTCTCTATAAGTGTAAGTTCCTGACCTTCTCGCGGACGGAGAGCGTCATGGACTTGATCACGCGCCGTATCATCCTGGAACTGGAGGGGCCGGACGCGGACATCCGGAAGTATCGCGACCCGGAGGGCGAGCCCTACAAGCGGATGGTGGAGGAGATGCGCCGCCGCCTGGGAATGACGAGCCTGGCCTTCCAACGGGTGGAGGACGTGGAGAAGTCCATCGGCATTGGCCCCAGGATCTGCACCTATTGCTGGACGGGCGAGGACATCTCCCTGTCGGGGCACGGTGGCTGCAAGGGTCAGTGCGCGCTTTGCGGCGATCGGTGCGCGATGGAAAGGAAGTGAGCGGTGGCGCGTAGCCGGGTTCGGCTGATTGAACGATTGGAGAGCTACGTCATCCCGCTGATTCAGCAGGAGGGCGCGGATAAGCAGGTGGTCGGCTTCTGGCCCAAGGCGTTGTTGGCCCTGCTGATGGGCATCTCCAAGATCTATGGCGCCATCGTCTGGTTGCGGATGTGGTTCTTCCGCATCGGCGTGTTGCGCCGGTGGCCGCTCGGCTGTCAGGTGATCAGCGTGGGCAATGTCACGGCCGGCGGCACGGGCAAGACGCCGGTGGTGGAGATCTTCGCGCGGGAGCTGACGAAGGAGGGCCGCAAGGTGGCCATCCTCTCGCGTGGTTACCGGCGCAAGGAAAAGCCTTTCCTGCAACGTCTTTTCAGCGACACGATTGAGCCGCCGTTGGTGGTGAGCGATGGGCGGCGTGTGCTGCTGGACTCCGAGACCGGCGGCGACGAGCCGTATATGTTGGCCTCGAACCTGCCGGGCGTGGTGGTGTTGGTGGACCGCAACCGCGTGAAGTCCGGCCGCTACGCCATCCGCAAGTTCGGCTGCGACACGTTGGTGCTCGACGACGGTTTTCAGTACCAACGCTTCCGTCACTCGCACGACATCGTGCTGGTGGACAAGACCAACCCCTTCGGCAACGGCAATCTTCTTCCCCGCGGCGTCTTGCGCGAGGGCATCCAGAACCTCCGCCGGGCCGACTTCATCTTCATCACCAAGAGCGACGGCGACTCGGAGGCCCTGCGCGCCAAGATCCGCAAGCTGAACAACCACGCCGAGATCATCGAGTGCCGCCACGCGCCCAAACGCCTCAAGAACGTCTACGGCAAGGCCAACCGCGACCTTTCCTGGCTGGCAGGCAAGAAGGTGCTCGCGCTCTCGGGCATCGCCGTGCCGCAAAGTTTCGAGGGGTTCCTGCGCGGCTATGGCGCGGAGCTGGTGGAATGCGTCCGCTACGCCGACCACCACCGTTACGCCACGCAGGAGGTCATCAATGTGGTCAACCGTGCCGCCGACCTCGGCTGCGACGCGGTGATCACCACGGAGAAGGATGCCGTTCGCTTCCCGCGTCTGGCCTCCGTGGCCGTGCCGGTCTACTACCTCCGCATCGAGATTGAGATTCTCAAGGGTGCGGAGAACTTCCACGAGGCCGTCCGCCACATTTGCTTCAAGCCCAAGCCGCGCGTTGCCGAGGGCGACCGTTGAGAGGTGGGGGCGCGGCGTGAGTCTCCTAGGTAAGGTGGGCGTGGTCAGCGCGATGACCGCCGTCAGCCGTGTCTTCGGGTTGGCGCGCGAAATCATCATGGCCCACTTCTTCGGGACGGGGACGCTCCAGAGCGCCTTCGTCATCGCCTTCCGCATCCCCAACCTTTTCCGCCGACTCTTCGGTGAGGGCGCGCTCGGCGCGGCCTTCGTGCCCGTCTTCGCGGAGATCGAGCGCACGGAGGGGCGCGAACGCGCCCAGCTCTTCCTGGCGCGGATCCTCGGCTTGCTCGTCTGCGCGCTCGGCCTGTTGGTGGGGATCGGCGTGGCGGTGACCTACGCGGTGGAGTGGGGGAGCGCCTCCGATTCGCGTTGGGCGGAGGCCATGCCGCTCACGCGCATCATGCTCCCCTATGCCCTCCTCATCTGCGTGGCCGCCATCGTTTCGGCCGCCCTCAACGTCCATGACCGCTTCGCCATCCCCTCCCTCACCCCCGTCATCCTCAATCTCTGCTGGATTGCCGCGCTGGTGGGCGTCTGCCCCTTCCTCCCCGAGGAAGGCTACTGGCGGATTGGGGCCGTCTGTTGGGGCATCCTCTTCGCCGGTTTCGCCCAAATCGCCTTCCAATTGCCGGAGTTGCGGCGCGTGGGCTACCGCCTGCGCTTCGCCTTCACCGGTTGGCGCGCCTCCCCCTATGTGCGCCAAGTGCTCCTCCAGATGGGGCCGGCCTCCTTGGGCATCGCCCTCGCCCAGATCAACATCTGCGTGGACGGCTGGCTCGCCTTCTACGGCGCGGCCTGGGCGCCCTCCGCACTCGAATACGCCGACCGCATTATCTACCTCCCCCTTGGCCTCTTCGGCACCGCCTTCGCCACCGTCCTCCTCCCCACCTACAGCCGACAAGCCGCGGACGCCGACCGCGCCGCGCTCGTCGCCACGCTGGAACGCTCCCTCCGCAACCTCTTCGTCATCATGGCCCCCATGGCCCTTGGGCTGATGGCTCTCGCCACGCCCACCGTCTCCCTCCTCTACGAGCGCGGCGCCTTCGACGCGCAGTCCACCCTCTGGACCGCCCGCGCCGTCGCCGCCTACGCCCTTGGCCTCATCGCCTTCTCCTCCGCCAAGACCGTCATCCCCGTCTTCTACGCCCACAAAGACCTCCGCACCCCTGTTACCGTCGCCGCTTGGTGCGTGCTGGGCAACTTCGCCCTCAACCTCCTCTCCGTGCTCCTCCTTCCCGAAGGCTGGCGGCACGTGGGCATCGCCACCAGCACCGTCCTCAACTCCTTCGCCAACACCGGCATCCTGCTCGCCATCCTCATCCGCCGCGGCCTCCGCCCCAACCTCGCCAACCTCCTTTCCACCGCCCTGCGCGCCCTCCTCGCCGCCGGGCTCATGGCCGGGGCCGTCTACGCGCTCCATGCGTGGCTGGCCGGACAAGGCCTCACCCTCTTCCTCACCGTTCCCCTCGCCATCGCGGTCGGCGGCGCGCTCTATTTCCCCCTCGCGCGACTCTTCGTCCCCACCGCCCTCCGCGAAGTCCTCGACGACCTCCCCTTCCGTCGCCGTCGCGCCTGATCCCCCCTCCCCATCCCCTCCCCAAAAACCGCGACCGCGGCCACCCCGCCTCGGATCAGCCGCCAGTCCAAGGAGACTTAGCGGCTGAGTCTCGGTGGATCAGCCGCCGAGACTTTCTTCTCCGCGAGGACGCGAGGGTGCGCGAAGGACGGCGGGCTAACGCCGGGCGAAAGCGGCGGGGGCGGAGCGCCCCCTTGTTTCGCCCTCCCGCCCGCCGCCTTCGCGCCACGGAAGTGGGCGACCTTCCCTCTTAAAGCCGGGGCACTCGGCGCGGGAGGGCACGAATGTGCCCGGTGTTAGCGCCGATGTGTCCCGGCGCGACAGCGTCTTCGCGGAGACTCGGCCGCCAGTCCAAGGAGACTTAGCGGCTGAGTCTCGGTGGATCAGCCGCCGAGCCTCCCCGCTTGCGGCTGTGGTATACTGAACGGTATGCAAAGGGAAACCATCGAGGGGGCCATCACGGAATTGGGCATGGGGGAGATTGAGGTGGTCAGGGCGTTGTTCCTGGACATCTTCACCGGGGAACCGTGGAACGACGTCTGGCCGGAGGAGCGCCTCCGGGACTACCTCTCCGAATTGTTGGGGGCGCCGAGGGGAAAACGTTGGTGGGCTTGGCGCTAGGGCGGCGGCGGACGTGGCAGACGGGGCCGGAGTTTTGGATGGAGGAGTTCGGGGTGTCGCCGCGTTTGCAGGGGAGGGGGATTGGCGGCGCGTTCCTGCGGGCCATCGAGCGGCGCGTGGCGACGCAGGGGCTCACCCATCTCATCCTTCTCACCTCGCGGGAGGTCCCGGCCTTCCGATTCTACCAGCGGCTCGGCTATGAGCCGATCGGCCACACGGTCTGCCTCGTGAAGGCGTTGGAGGGCCAAGGGCGGACGGCGCCATGAACCGGAACGCGGGGCCAATGCGCCTGCTGCGGAAGGCCTCGCCCCAACCTCGCCACTCTCTTTTCCATCGCTCGCCGACAGCAGTCGGCGGGCTTTTTTTGTTCTCAGCGTCGGCCATCACCTTTGCAGGAGCGGCAGAGCTCGGTGTGGGCGGGGGTGTCGCGTTTGGCCTCGACCTCCGTCGTCCCGAGGCCATCGCAGCGGGTGCAGACCTTGGCGAGGCCGAAGCCGTCGCAGCGGCGGCAGGGGACGGCGCCGGAGGCGCCGCATTCGGCGCAGGGGACGTCGATGGTCTTGGTGCGGGTCTCGCCGTCCTCGCCCTCGACACGCTCGCGGCGTTCGACCTTGCCGCGGCCTTTGCATTTGCGGCAGGCATCCTGGCCGAGGCCCAGGCAGGTCTTGCAACGTTTCGGGAAGCGGGCGGCGAGTGCGGCGTGGGCCTCGGGCGTGAGGGCCTTGGCGGCGTCGAGATCCATGAAGCCGGCGCCGATGGGGGTGCGGCGGGCGGCGCGCTGCTCGCGTTCGTAGGCGTTGAGGGTCTGGCGTTGGAGGCGTTCGCGCTCGGCGACGGTGAGGGGGCGGATGCAGCGCCCGCGGCCTTTGCAGGTGGGGCAGGGGGGGCGGACAGTGTCGCCGAACTCCCCGATGCTGGTGTCGCTGAAGGCACTCTCGACGGTGCCGCGGCCTTCGCAGGTGAGGCAACGGCCCTCGCCTTGGGCGGGGGCGTCGGGGGGCGGGGGGAAGAAGCCCGCGGGGAGGTCGGCGGCGGCGACCGCCAAGGCGGGCAGGAGGGCGAGCAGGGTGGGGAGTCTCATTTGGCGTCCTCCAGCCCATAGGCTTTGATTCGGCGGTAGAGGGTGCGCAGGGGGATGCCCAGGCGCTTCGAGGCGGCGGTGCGGTTGCCGTTGGTCTCGGCGAGGGCGCGGCGGATGAGGGCGGCTTCCTCGGGTTCGGCGGGGGGTGGGGCGCCGACGGGGGCGGGCTGGGCGGCGGCGCCGAGGCGCACCTCCTCGGGCACGTCGGCGAGGGTGAGGCGGTCGCCCTTGGCCAGCACCATCATGCGCTCGACGACGTTGCGGAGCTCGCGGACGTTGCCGGGCCAGGGGTAGGCGGCGAGGGCGGCCATCGCGTCGGGCTCGATGCCGAGGATGCTGCGGCCCAACTGGGGGTTGTACTCGCGCACGAAGGCATCGCAGAGCAATGGCAGGTCGCCTTGGCGCTCGCGCAGGGGGGGTAGGTTGATGTCCACCACGTTCAGGCGGAAGAAGAGATCCTCGCGGAACTTCCCGGCGTCCACCCATGCGCGGAGGTTGCGGTTGGTGGCGGCCACCAGACGGATGTCCACCGGCACGGGGCGCGCGGAGCCGACGGGCTCGACCGTGCGCGTCTCCAACACACGCAGGAGCTTCACCTGGGTGGCCAGGTCGATCTCCGAGATCTCGTCCAGGAAGAGCGTGCCGCCGTCGGCGATCTCGAAGCGTCCCTTGCGGTCCTCGTCCGCCCCCGTGTAGGCGCCCTTGACGTGGCCGAAGAGCTCGCTTTCCAGGAGCGAGGGCGCCAAGGCCGCGCAGTGGACGGCCACGAAGGGCTTGCCGGCGCGCGGGCTGAGGGCATGGAGGGCACGCGCCACCAACTCCTTGCCCGTGCCGCTGGGGCCCTGCACGAGCACGGTGGCCGGGGTGGGGGCCACCTGCTCGATGCGCTCGCGCACGGCCAACATCGCCTCCGAGGAGCCGATGAGGCGGTCGAGCGCGGAGCGTCCCTCCAACTGTGTGCGCAGGCGCGCGTTCTGACGCTCCAGGTTCTTCTGGCGCAGGGCACGGCGCACCACCAGCTCCAGATGGTCGAGGTTGATGGGTTTGGTGAGGAAGTCGTAGGCGCCGTCGCGCATCGCCTCCACGGCGCTCTCCACGGAGCCGTAGGCCGAGAGGAGGATGACGGGCAGGCCGGGGTGGGAGGCAATGATGTCGCGCAGGAGGGAGAGGCCGTCGCGTCCCGGCATCCGCAGATCCGTCAGCACCAGATCCACCTCATGGGTGGTGAGCGCGCGCAGGGCGGTCTCCGCGTCCGCCGCCGTCAGGGCCGTGTACTCCCCGCGCAACGCCAGGGCCAGGCCTTCGCGCGTCGCCTTGTCGTCGTCGACGATCAGCACCGTGCTCATCGCGTCGCCTCCTGCCTGCCCTCGCCCAAGGCCCGCACCCGCCGCTCCGCGCGCGGCAGGCTCACCGTGAAGCACGTGCCCTCGCCCTCGTGGCTGGCGCAGGTGATGGTGCCGCCGTGCGCTTGGACGATGCGGCGCACGATCATCAGCCCCAGACCGTTGCCCTTTTCCTTGGTGGTTACATAGGGGTCGAAGATGCGTCCCAACATGGGGGCGGGGATGCCCGCGCCGTTGTCCAGCACCGAGACGTTCACCCAGGCGTCGTCCGTCGTTACCGTCACGCCGATGCGCCCACCGTCCGAGACCGCGTCCATGGCGTTCTTGATGAGGTTGAAGAAGACCTGCTCCAGCTGCTGGGCGTCCAGGAAGACCTCCGGCACGGCCTTTGGCATTGTCCGCGCCAACGCGATCTCCCGCTGCGCCAAATCCGGCTCCAAAAGGCGGAGCGTCGCATCCAGCACGTCGCGGACGTTGCCCCGCGTGAGGTTCGGCTTGGCCGGCCGGATGGCCGCCAGGAAACGCCGCAGGATGCCGTCCAACCGCGCCACCTCACGCTCCGCCACCGCCGCCAGCCCCCCGAGGCTCTCCCGCAGCGATTCGTCCCCGACCCCCCGCAGCTCGCGCGTCAGCAATTGCAGGTGGATGGTCAATGCATTCAGAGGGTTGCCGATCTCATGGGCCACCCCCGCCGCGAGGGTCTTCACCGCCGTCAGGCGCTCATCGGCCAACGCGCTTTCCTCCGCCGCCCGCTCGCGCGTTACATCCCGCAGAATCAGCAACAGTTCCGTCCGTCCCTCCAGCTCCACGGGGCGCGCGTAGAAGCGCACCACCCGGCGTTCGGGGTAGGCCAGCTCCACCTCCCGCGTTTCCACTCGCTCCCAGTCGCCCATCTGCTGACGCAGCAATCCCTCCACCCCCCAATCCCGCAGGTGGCGCGCCAAAGACTTCCCCTGCCGTTCCTCCGCCGAGAAGCCCACCATCCGCTCCGCCGCGTGGTTCGCATAGAGCAGACGCAGACCGTCCCCCACCACCAGCAATCCCTCATCGATGGATTGGAAGAGCGTCTCCAGGAAGCCCCGCTCCCGCGCCAACTCCGCGATGTGCGCCTCCACCACCGGCGCGTCGAGGCGGTCGAGCCGCTCCACGAACTTATCGAAGAAACCCTGTCTCATGTCGGCATTATAACACATCCGCACCGCGCCTTCGGCACACCGCAGGGGAATGGGCCGCCGGGGCGACCGGGATGGCCGCGCGCGTGGCGGCGCGCCCCGGATGGCCTAGGCGCCCTGGAGGCCCCTTCCCGGCCTCTCCGAGGATCAGCGGCTGATCCACCTTGGGTCAGGGGCTGATCCTCCCCGGATCAGCCCCTGATCCAAAGTTATCAACAACCCACATGGCGGCACATGGGTCATTCCTTGGGCAGGCGGAGGTGGGGATACTTGAGGTGCCAACGTTGGCGGGCGGGGACGGAGTGCGCCTCGGGCAGGCGGAACTTGAAGCGCATGGCGATGAGCCGGATGAGCAGCACCATCGCCGAGACGATCAGGAAGCGCCCGAAATAGTCCACCGCCCCGGCCCACCGCTCCAGCGCCACGAAGAGGAAGCCGCCAATCAGGGCGGCGGTGGCGTAGAAGTCGCTCCGCAGGACGGCGGGGATGCGCATGGCCAGCACGTCGCGGATGACGCCGCCGCCCACCGCCGTCATCACGCCGCAGAGGATGACCGCCACCCAAGTGCAGCCATAGAGGGAGGCTTTCTCGCAGCCGATGGCGGTGAAGACCCCAAGCCCCACGGCGTCGAGCACGGGGATGACGTTCCAACGGTCGCCCAGACGCGGGGCGACGTAGAAGGCGATGGCGCCGACGAGCGCGCAGATGATGAAGTAGCGTCCGTCCTGGAAGGCGGCGACGGGCGTCGCGCCGATGAGCGCGTCGCGCGTGATGCCGCCGCCCACGCCGACCGCGCAGGCCAGGACGACCACGCCCAGGAAGTCCAGGCGGCTGCGCCAGCCGCGCAAGGCGCCGGTGATGGCGAAGATGGCCGTGCCGAAGAGGTCCAGCCCCAGGATGATGCCGTCGCGATGGGCGGCGAGGAAGCCGAGATCCATGGTGCGCGCTCCGTGTCGGTGGGGGATGTCAGAGGGCCGCGAGGGTGTCCTCGGCGGCCTGGAGGATGTGCGCCACGTCGGCCTCGGTGTGGGCGGCGGAGACGAAGCAGACCTCGAACTGCGAGGGTTCGAGGTAGACGCCGCGGTCGAGCATCCCGTGGAAGAAACGGGCATAGCACGCGGCGTCGCACGCCTTCGCGCCGGTCAGGTCGGTGACGGGCAGACGGTCGGTGGCGAAGGGGGTGAAAATCGTGGCGTGGCGCTGGACGCGCAGGGGCACGCCGTGCTTGGCGGCGGCCGCGTTGAGGCCCTCCTCGATGGCGGCGGCCATCGCCTCCATCCGGGCATAGGGCGGATCGGCGGCGAGACGGTCGAGGGTCGCGATGGCGGCGGCGACGGCCACGGGGTTGCCCGAGAGCGTGCCGGCCTGGTAGACGCGGCCGGTGGGGGCCAAGGCGTCCATGATTTCCGCGGAGGCGCCGACGGCGGCGAGGGGGAACCCGCCGCCGATGACCTTGCCCATCGTTACGATGTCGGGCGTGAGGCCGGCGGCCTCGGAGTAGAGCCCCAGGCGGAAACGCCAGGCGTTGATGACCTCGTCGCAGATGAGGAGCGCGCCGGCGGCGTGGGCGGCCTCCTGCACGGCGCGGAGATAGCCGGGCAGGGGCGGCACGCAACCCATGTTTCCGGCCACGGGTTCGAGGATGACGGCGGCGACGCGGCCGGGGTGCGCGCCGAGGGCGGCGGCGATGGCCCCCGCGTCGTTGTAGGGCACCACGAGCGTCTCGCCCGCGATGGTGGCGGGGATGCCCGCGCTGGCGGGCTTGGTGCCGTCCCCGGCCGTCATCGCGCCGCTTCCGGCGGCGACGAGGAGACCGTCGCTGTGGCCGTGGTAGCACCCCTCGCACTTGATGATGAGGTCGCGTCCCGTCACGCCTCGGGCCAGGCGGATGGCCGTCATCACGGCCTCGGTGCCGGAGTTGACCAGCCGAACCTTGTCCACGAAGGGGATTTGCGCGACGATGCGCTCGGCCAACTCGGCCTCGGCGGGCGTGGCGATGCCAAAGGTGGTGCCCCTGGCCGCCGCCTGTGCCACGGCCTCGACGATGCCGGGGTCGGCGTGGCCCAGGATCATCGCGCCCCAGGAGCAACAGCAATCGACCACCTCCCGGCCATCCGCCAGCGTGAGATGCGAGCCTTTCCCGGAGGCGACGAAGATGGGGGTGCCACCGACGGCGTTGAAGGCGCGCACGGGCGAATCCACGCCGCCGGGGATGACGCGGCAGGCGCGGGCGTAAAGTTCCTCATGGGTCATGGCGAGTTCCCTTTCTCAAAGGCCGGTCGAGCCGAAGCCGCCCGCGCCGCGATCCGTCCCTTCGCCCACGGCGCCCTCGGCCACCGCCACGCGAAGCACGGGGGCGACGACGAGTTGGGCGATGCGCATCCCCGGCTCGATGGCGAAAGGCGCGTCGCCCAGATTGACGAGGAGCACCTTCAGCTCCCCGCGATAGCCCTCATCGATGGTGCCGGGGGCGTTGGCGACGGTGACACCATGGCGCAGAGCCAACCCGCTCCGTGGGCGCACCTGCCCCTCCGTGCCAGGCGGCAGACGCAGGCGTAGGCCGGTGGGCACGGCGGCGCGGCCGCCGGGCGGCAGGGTCAGGGCGGCGTCGGCGCAGAGATCCAGACCCGCGTCGCCGGGATGGGCGTAGGCGGGCAGACGTGCGGAGGCGGTGAGGCGTTCGACGAGCAGTTCCATACCCATTAGTATAGCACGTTATCGGAGGCGGAGGCGGACGGTCGCGGCAGTCGTTCCGTCCACGAGCAGGGTCGCTTGACACTGCGCACCGGGTGGAAGCACCTCTGGGGGAAGGCGCAGGGTGTGCGTGCCGGCGGCCTCATGGGCAGGTGGCACACGGTGGAGCAACGTGCCATCGGGCCGCTGGAAGAGAAGGGTGCGCTCGCAGTCCGCGGCGAGGCTGTAATCGAGCAGGTAGCAACCGAGGTCGGGGTGGCGCAGCAGGTCGTGCACGCCATCGGCGTCGGGCAGGGCGTAAGGGAAGCCATCGGGGTGGCGCGGGGCGCGGAAGCCCAGACGCGTGAGGCCGCGGCGGACGTCGGGGTGGGCCATGAAGAGCCGCCAGAGGAGGCCGGAGCGATAGTTCTCGACCATGACGACGATGGGGCCCTGGTCGATGGCGATGCGGTGGGGCGCGGTCTCCCCCGTGGCGGGCACGTAGGCGTCGACGGGGCCGCCCGGGGTCATCAGCGTGGGGTCGTTCGCCACGCGGAGGAGCACTTGCGCGGCGAAGTAGGGTGCGTAGGCGATGGAGGAGAGGGCCGCGGTTGGGGCGACCACGCCATCGTCGCGTTTGGGGCAACGGGCCAGGTAGGGCCGGTTGCCGGGGCCGGCGCAGGCGGTGAGGCCCCAGTTCGCGGCGTCGTAGGCGTGGGCCTTGGGGGCCTCGCGCAGACAGTAGTAGCGGTTGATGAGTGTGTGCCGGAGGCCGTTCTGGAAGTAGTCCACCCACTCGTCTTGCAGGGCCTTGGGGTCAAGCCCGAGGAAGGAATAGTGCGAGAGGAAGAGCGGGCCGCCGCGGTTGCCCCAACCGAGCGGATAGGGATGGCTGTACCACGCGCGTTCGGGGAAGACCGCCCGCCCATCTTGGAGCCACCCTGAGCGATAAACCGCGGGGTCGATGGCGTGCGTGGGCGAGCCTGCGGCAAGCACCCAGGTAACGAGCGCCTCGTTGTAGGCCGTCAGCGGGAGCGTATGCCGGCCGGTCGTGCTCTCCCACAGCCACCAGAGGTTCCCATCCTTGGCGAAGAAGTCCCACTCCACCTCCCCGCGCAGACGGTCGATTGCCTCACGGAGCGCCCGTTCCTCCGGTGCGTCGCCATCGAAATAGCGTTGGGCGCAGAGCAAGCCCATCATCAGGAAGGAGGTCTCCACTAGGTCTCCCGCCTTGATCTGGTCGCCGAAGCGGAGCGTTTGGCCCTCTCGGTCCAGCCAATGCGGCCAGACGCCGTGGTAACGGTCGGCCTGCGCCAGAAAACGTACCGTCTCACGGACGCGCGCGAGAGCCTCCGTCCGGGAGATCCAACCGCGTTCGGCGCCGATAAGAAAGGCCATGACCCCGAAGCCGCTCCCGCCCACGGTCAAGGCATGGCAATTTCGCGATGAGGTGTCTGTTATCATCCCTGCCCGCAACAAGGAAGGGTCGTCGTTGCCATACCTCCAGAAGTGGTCGAAGCAGGCGCGTTGGACCTGTTCCAGCACGGGACGGAGCCGCTCGGGGGCGAACGCATCGGGCGGGTTGAGGCTCAGGAGAAGGGCGTTACGGGGGGCGGAGACGAAGTCGCGCAGGAGGATGTTGGGGCGGGGGTGGGGCCAGTCGCGGAGGAGAGCGTCGAGGGCGGGGCCGAAGGAGCGGTCGAGCCAGCGTGGGCCGCGGATGCCCCAGGCGTCGGTGGGGTGGGCCTGAAGGACGGTCAGCCCTGGGAGGTCGCGTTGGCGGGCGATGGCGACGGGAAGGCCCTCCGTCAGGAAGACCTCGGCGGATTGGGTGTGTGCGGTGGCGTCATAATAAGAATGGAAGGGTCGGTCGGGGTGGGAGCCGCGGTCATCGTCGCGCGCGAAGTCGCGGGGGTCACGTCCGGCGCCACCCCAGACGATGAGGCAACGCCCCCTTGCCTGACCGAGGGTGAGGGTCTCCAAGAATGCCGCGGCCTGTGCGTCGCCGGGATTGGGGAGGCGCAGGTCGCCGAGATGGCGTTCCACCAAGGCGTGGGTGGCGGCCTCCGCGCCGTCGCGGAAGTGGTGGAAGTCGAGGATGAGCGTCTCGGTCGGGTGGGCAAGGAGGAAGGCGCGGCACGCCACAAGGGCGGGTTCGAGCGCGTCCCCCGTCGCGGGGCCGTGGAAGAAGACCGGCACGCCGTTGCGGAGGCGGACGCGCAGGTCGAGGCACCGCGTGCCGCAACGGAGCAGGTCGGGGATGGCGAGGTTCTGGCAGGCGGCGAACCACGGCATTCCGGCGGAGCCTGCGTTATGCGCGCCGGGGATGGCGATTGCGGCGAGAGGCACGGTGTCGGGCAGGAGCCCCATCCAATCCTCCAGCCCACCCACCGCCTCCGCGTCCCCTGTCCGTGGCACACACGCCCACACCGCCACCCCCAATGCGGCGATCAAGGTCAAGATGCCCACCACGAACGCACGGACACGGGTTCTCCAGAGTGTTCTCATAGGCGCATGGTAGGGTGTGGCAGGGGATGGCATGGGGCCGTGTCCTCAACGTTTGTCAGGGGGCTGGGGTTGACGACCGGTGATGGTGTGGAGGGTGAAGGCTTCAAGCAATTCCTTGAGGGAGAGGGCTCGGTCGTAGAAGGCGGCGTCATCGATCAGTGCGCCCTGCTTGGGTGGCTTGGAACCGAAGACGGTCTTGCCGCCGAGGATAAGCCGATGCGGGTCGGTGAGGTAGGGGGTGTCAGGGTCGTGGGGCGTCGTGATGGGGGGCACGGCGACCGCGCCCATTCGCACGCCGTCGACCCAGAGGCTCAGTTCGCCCTTGTCATAGCGCACGGCATAGGCATGGAAGGCGGTGGCGGCGTCGGGGAGGGCGCTGGCAACGGCGGGGAACGCCTTGCCATCGAGGGTGAGGTGGAGGGCGGGGCCGTCTTGGGCGGAGACAAGGCGGAGTTCGCCACGCGGGTCGAGGTCGGGGTGGCGGAGGATTTCCTGGGAGAAGAACGTCTCGTCGGAGGCGCTCGGAGCCTTGGCCACGAAGAGAAGCGTGAAGCCGTCGCCGCAGAACATCGGCAGGTTACGCCCACTGCTTGAGACGTCATAATGAGAGGCGTAACCATTGGGCCCCCAAGGCCCCTCTGCCGAGGCCCATTTCCGAAGCGTGGGGGCGAAGTCCTCCAGACGGAACGGGGCGACGGGGTGCTTCTCCCGCAGATTTGGGTTGGGGTCGGGCTTGCTGAGTCGCTTGGCGAGGTCGGCGGTTGGGACGGGCTTGCCGTCCTGCGCGATGGCGATGTCGCTCCTCACGTCGGCGACACCCACGCCGGGGCCACCGATACCTAGGAAGTACGCGATGTCCCCCAACCCTTTGCACGCGAGGGTTCCCTCCGTGACGCGCCCATTGATGGCGAGGGCGACGGGGATGGCCCCGGCCGAGCTTTGCGTCCGAAGCTCCTCGATTTCCGTGGTGGGGATGTGGAGGAGAATGTGCGTCCAGCGGTTGGCCAGCGAAGGCGGGAGGGGCGCGCAGACACTCCCCTCGGCGCCCGCCGCGGTACCGTCGAGGCGGCAGACCAACTGGTGACCGCTGCCGAGCGGGGCGGCTTCGAGCAAGAGCGTCTGTCCGCGCACCACACCATTGCCGGGGCGGAAGTTGACACGGAGGAGGGGATAAACCTCCCCGGATTTCAGCGGCACGCGCACCCAGAGCGCGAGTGCGGTACTTTGGAGAATGCCAAAGAGTGTTCTGATGTGGAGGTCGGAAGTGTCCGCATCGTGAATGCCCACCATCTCCGTGAGAGGGGCGGAGCGGGAGCCTTCGAAGAGCGGATTGGCAAGGGCGGCGAACGAGGCCAACGAGGCGGCGAACGCCAAGACATGGGAAGCGGTTCTCATGGAGGAGGCTCCTTCAGGGTTGCTTGGCGGGGGGCTCGACGCGGCCGGAATTGGCCTTGGGCGGCTTGCCGGTGAGGGTGAAGGCGGCCGCGGCGGCGGCGATCTCCTTGGGTGAGAGCGCGCGACCGTAGAAGGCGAGGTCGTCAATCACGTAGTCCGGCCTGAAGGTCACCGTATTGTTGTCGGCCACGTGCCGACCGAAGCGGAAGGCGGTGAGAGTCAGGCGATGGGGGTCGGTGAGAAAGGGCGCGGAGGGGTCGTGCGGCCATTCGGATGCCGGCGTTTCCAGTTTCCCGATGGGCACGCCGTCGACCCACAACCCCAGCGTGCCTTTATCGTAGTTGAGTGCGTAACAATGATAGGCGGTGGAGGCGTCCGGCAACGTGAAGGCGAGGGGGCCGACCTCTCGCCCGTTCAGCGCGAAGGTGAGGCGCAGATCCTCGGGGCGCAACCCTGTCTCTAGGGCGATGTGGTCGTGGAAGACCGTGTCGCGCCGATAGTGCCGCGTCCCGATGCTCTGGCAGAAAAGGGTGGCACCGGGCGCGGAGAGAGACTTGGCCACGAAGACGATGGCGAAACCATCGCCGCAGACGAGCGGATCCTCCAGCCAAGGCCAGCTACGACGAAAGGCGGAGTTCGCATAGGAGGTTCTGACCTCGTGGCGCCCGCCCATCCCGTTGGGCGTCGCCTCGCGGTTGGTCTGCCCTGCCGTCAGCAGGGAAGGGGAGAGATCGAAGGCACTGACGTGGAACTGCTCCGGGCCGTAAACGGTGGGATTGTTGCCGAAGTCATTGGCAAGCGTCGGGTGGGGCTGCGCACGCCGCTCTGGGAAGGTCTTCGCGACCGGCCGAGACGCCAACGTCCGCAACGCCGACATCCCACCCGAGAGCGCACCCAGCCGCAACGAGACGGCCGCGATCCCCATCCCAGGCCCGCCCAGGCCAACGAAGCGCAGCGGCCCGCCCCAAAGGTCGCACCACACCGGCCCAGTCGTAACCTTCCCGTTCACGGCCAGAAGCCCAGGCGCACCACTTTCGGGAGCGTCCGCCTCCTTCAGTTTTCCCACCGAGAGCGCCACATGTGCCCAGCGGTTCGCCAATGCCTTGGGGAAGGGAGCCAACACCGCCCCCGCGCCCTCGACCAACGGCAGGCGGTCTTTCCGGAAGACCAACCGGTGCCCACCGCCCGGCGCCGGCGCAATCTCCAGCACCATCGTGCGGTTCGGCAACGCGCCATTGCCAGGGAAGGCGTTAAAGCGCGCCACCGGATAGGCTTCCCCCTCGCGCAGTGGCACCCGCACCTTGAGCGACAGCGTGAAATCGCACAACGCCCAGCGCGTGTACGTGTTGGTCTGCGCCCATGCAGGATCGAAGCGCATCACCCCGCCGAACGCGAGGTCGTTCCTTTTCAGATAGTCCTCCAGATGGAAGCACGCCATCGCTTCCAATGGTTGGCGCGGGTTCCCCGGCCACTCCAAAAGCACCGCCTGCGCCTTCAATGAGGCCGCCAAACACACGGCCACCACGGCCGCCATCACCGACATTCGCATTGCGCATCCTCCGCTTATCCGACTTACGGGCGTTTGCCTCTGCCTTGTGGGAGGTCTCCATCTGCCCACCGGTGTGTCTCCCTCGCCCGCCGGGCGTCGTTGCCCGCCAACGTTGGTTCATACCATACTCCATCTCCTCCATCCCCGTCAAACCGCCCTGGGGCGTTCCCACATCTGCGCCACTTCGACCTCTGCCAGCCCACTTTTCTTTCTCTTGCTCTTCTTTCCTGCCCCCACGCAAGTCTATTGTGGATGATTCGCGGAGGGCGCAGGGGGCCGGGATTTGCGGGTGGGGGGCGTTTTTGGTATCGTTTCTACTTTCTTGCTAGGCTTGAAGAGAGGATTTGCGATGAGCAAACTGGATGAGAACGCGTTGCTTTTGGCGGCCAACACGTTGCGGTGCTTGGCGGCGGACGAGGTGCAGGCGGCGAACTCCGGCCATCCCGGGGTGGCGTTGGGCCTGGCCGACGTGGTGGCTTGCCTGTGGCTGCGTCATCTGAAGGTCTGCGGGGCGGATCCGGCGTGGGCGGATCGGGATCGCTTCGTGATGTCGGGCGGGCACGCGTCGTCGCTGCTGTATGCGGTGCTCCACCTGGCGGGCTTTGAGCTTACGTTGGACGACCTGCGCCAGTTCCGTCAGCTGGGGGCGCGGACGCCGGGGCACCCGGAGTTTGGCGTAACACCGGGGGTGGAGACGACGACTGGTCCGTTGGGGCAGGGCATCGCCGCCGCCGTCGGCATGGCCGTGGCCGAGCGGATGTTGGCCGCGCGCCTCAACGCGGAGGGGCGCACGGTGGTGGATCACCGCACGTGGGTGACCTGCGGCGACGGCGACCTGGAGGAGGGCATCTCCCATGAGGCGTGCTCGTTGGCGGGTGCCTTGGGCTTGGGCAAGCTGACGCTCCTCTACGATTCCAACGACATCTCCATCGAGGGCCCCATTGGCTTGGCGGTGGCCGACGACACGAAGCGCCGCTTCGAGAGCTACGGTTGGCGCGTGCTGACGTGCGACGGCCACGACTTCGCGGACATCGACCGCGTCCTGCGCAAGGCCGCGCGCTCGGAGGACCGCCCCACGTTCATCATCTGCCGCACCGTCATCGGCAAGGGCTCGCCCAACAAGGCCGGCACGGCGGCCAGCCACGGCGCACCGTTGGGGCCCGAGGAGCTCCGCCTCACCAAGCAGGCTCTGGGCTTCGACCCGGACGCCTCCTTCGTGGTGCCCGAGGCCGTCCGCGCACTCTTCGACGCGCGCGCCGCCAAGATGCGCCGCCGCCGTGCCAAGTGGGCCCGCGAGCTTCGTGCGGCCTGCGCCGCGGACGCGGACTTCGCGGCACGCTGGGCGTGCTTCATGGAGCAACGCCTGCCGGCGGACTTCGCCGCGCTCATCCCCGATTGGGGTGGCAAGCCTGTCTCCACCCGCGTCGCCTCGGGCAAGGTGCTCAACGCCATCGCCGGGGCCTGCCCGTGGCTGGTGGGCGGCTCGGCCGACCTGGCGCCCTCGAACATGACGGCCCTGAACGGCTTGGGCGACGTGGCGCGCGGGGACTTCGCGGGGCGCAATTTCCACTTCGGCGTGCGTGAGTTCGGCATGGGCGGCGTGATGAACGGCATCGCCGCGCACGGCGGCCTGCGCGTCTACGGCGGCACCTTCTTCGTCTTCTGCGACTACGCGCGCCCCGCCCTCCGCGTCGCCGCGCTCATGGGCGTGCCGGTGACCTACGTGCTCACCCACGACAGCTTCTACGTGGGCGAGGATGGGCCGACGCACGAGCCCGTGGAGCAGCTGCCCGCCCTCCGCGCCATCCCCAACGTCTGCGACCTCCGCCCCGCCGACGCCACGGAGACCGCCGTGGCCTGGGAGGTGGCCCTCCGCCGTCAGGACGGCCCCACCTGCCTGATGCTCTCCCGCCAGAACCTGCCGGTGCTCGACCGCGCCGCGCTCGCCCCCGCCGAGGGCCTCGCCAAGGGCGCCTACGTGCTCTGGCAGCGCGACCCTTCGGCCGACCCGGAGGCCATCCTCATCGCCTCCGGCTCCGAGGTCTCCCTCGCGCTCCGCGTGGCGCAGGCCCACCCGCGTAACCTCCGCGTGGTCTCCATGCCCAGTTGGTTCCTCTTCGAGCGGCAGACGGCGGACTACCGCGAGGCCGTCCTGCCCCGCTGCGTCACCCGGCGCGTCGCCGTCGAGGCCGCCATCCCGATGGGCTGGGAACGTTACGTGGGGGATGCCGGGCGCACGCTGGCCATGTCCGGCTGGGGCGTCTCCGGGCCCGCCGCCGTGCTCGCCGAGCACTTCGGCTTTACCGACGCCAACCTCACCGCCCTTGTCAACGCCGTCTTGGAGTGAGCCGCATGGAACCGACCGACCAGTACCGCGCCCAACGCATCGCCAACCGCGAGGCCCTCGCCGCCCTCGGCTACGCCCCCTACGGCCACGCCTTCGCCCGCACCGGCACCCTCCGCGAGACCCGCGCCGCCTTCGAGGAGGGCCGCGCCGTCGCCGTCGCCGGGCGTATCCAGACCAAGCGCCGCATGGGCAAGCTGATGTTCATCCATCTCAACGATGGCACCGACGCCTTCCAGATTCTGCTCAAGCGCGACGCCGTGGGCGAGGCCGCCTACAACGCGGCGAAACTCCTTGACCTCGGCGACATCATCGGCGTCAAGGGCACGCTCTTCACCACCCAGGCCGGCGAGAAGACCGTCCAGGTCGCCGAGTGGGTGCTCCTCTCCAAGGCCGTCCGCCAGCCCCCCGAGAAGTGGCACGGCCTCCAAGACCAGGAGGAGCGTTACCGCCGCCGCTACCTTGACCTGATGTCCAACCCCGAGAGCCGCGCCCGCTTCGACAAGCGCCACAAGATTCTCCTTGGCATCCGCAACTATCTCACCGCCCAAGGCTTCGTCGAGGTCGAGACGCCCATCATGCAGGCGCAGGCCGGCGGCGCCGCCGCCAAACCCTTCGTCACCCACCACAACGCCCTCGACCGCGAGATGGTGCTGCGCATCGCCCCGGAGCTCTACCTCAAGCGCCTCCTTGTCGGCGGCTTTGACAAAATCTTCGAGTTGGGCAAGGACTTCCGCAACGAGGGCATCGACCGCACGCACAACCCCGAGTTCACCGTCCTCGAGGTCTACGAGGCCTACGGCGACCGCACCTCCATGAAGCGCCTCATCGAGGGTCTTCTCCCCCACCTCTGCGACACCGTCCTCGGCACCCGCCAGATCCCCTACGGCCCCGACGGCAAGATCCTCAACTTCGAGCCGCCCTACCGCGAAGTCTCCCAGCGCGAGCTGATTGAGGAACGTATGGGCGCCGACTGGTTCACGCTCGATTACGAGACCGCCCGCGCCCGCGCCGCCGAGGCCGGGTTGGAGCTCACCCCCGAAATCGTCGACCACCTCACCCTCTCCCACGAGGTCTACGACAAGCTCATCGAGAAGACCCTCTTCCAACCCACCTTTGTTACCCGCATCCCCAAGCAGTACGTCCCCCTCGCCAAGGCCTGCCCCGACGACCCTTCGTTGGTGGACGTCTTCGAGTTCGTCGTCGCCGGCAAGGAGCTCTGTCCCGGCTACACCGAGCAGAACGACCCCGACGCCCAGCGCGAGGCCTTCACCCGTCAGGTCGAGGCCGACGCCGAGCCCACCGACCTCGACTTCGTGGAGGCGCTGGAATACGGTATGCCGCCCACCGGCGGCCTCGGCATGGGCATCGACCGCCTGGTCATGCTTCTCACCGACACCGAGGTCATCCGCGACGTCATCCTCTTCCCCCAGCTCAAGCAGGAAGGCTGACCCGCCCGTGCCATCCCAAAACGCCCCCGGTATCCGCCGGGGGCGTTTTTTTTTGTGCCCCGCCGCATAGAGGATGGATCGGGGGCCGACTCGCTGAGGATCGGGGGCCGACTCGCTGAGGATCGGGGGCCGACTCGCTGAGGATCGGGGGCCGACTCGCTGAGGATCGGGGGCTGACCCGATGAGGATCGGGGGCGTTCGCTATCGCCGGGCACCTTGGTGCCTGCGAGGGAAAACGTGGGGCGTCGATTGGCCCTGGAGACGCTTGGCCTGTTCGCGGCGCATTCCCACGACGGGCCCGGGTGTGTTATAATGGTGCCCCGTGTCGGCCCGGACGGGCCGTTGAAGCAGCGGAGCACGGATATGCGGAAGATCGGATTCGACAACGAGGCGTATTTGCGGAAACAGGCCGAGGGCCTGATGGCGCGGGCGGAGGCTTTCGGCAACAAACTTTATCTGGAGTTCGGCGGGAAGCTGATGTTCGACTACCACGCCGCGCGCGTGTTGCCGGGCTACGACCCGAACGCGAAATTGCGCCTGCTCCGCTCGTTGGGGGACAAGGCGGAGATCATCCTCTGCGTCTACGCGGAGGACATCGAGCGCAAGAAGATGCGCGCGGACTTCGGCATCTCCTACGACGACGACGCGCTCAAGCTCATCGATTCGCTCCGCGCCTGGGGCATCCACGTCTGTGCGGTGGTGATCACGCGGTTTGACGGTCAGCCTGCGGCGTTGCAGTTCCGCAACAAGTTGGAGTCGCGCGGGGTGACGGTGAAGCTGCACCGCGCGGTGCCGGGCTATCCCTCCAACCTTGACCTGGTGGTCTCCCCCGAAGGTTACGGCGCCAACGCCTACGTGGAGACGACGCGCCCCATCGTGGTGGTCACCGGCCCCGGCCCCGGCTCCGGCAAGTTGGCCACCTGCCTGACCATGCTCTATCACGACCGCATGGCCGGCCGCCCCGCCGGTTACGCCAAGTTCGAGACCTTCCCCGTCTGGGATCTGCCCCTCAAGCATCCCGTGAACCTCGCCTACGAGGCCGCCACCGCCGACCTGGGTGACATCAACATGATCGACCCCTTCCACCTGGAGGCCTACGGCAAGGTGGCCGTGAATTACAACCGCGACGTGGACGCCTTCCCCCTCCTGCGCGAGATCTGGACGCGCCTCGACCGCGGCGGCGAGTGCCCCTACAAGAGCCCCACCGACATGGGCGTGAACCGTATCTCCGCCGGCATCGTGGACGACGCCGTCTGCCAGGAGGCCGCGCGTCAGGAGGTCATCCGCCGTTACTTCCGCCACCTCTCCGACGCGGTCGCCAAAGGCTCCTCCGACAAGCGCCCCGTGGAGATCCTTGAGCGGCTCATGCGCCAACTGCGCCTCAGCCCCGAGGACCGCGCCGTGGTGGTGCCCGCGCGCCAGGCCGCGCACGACGCCTCGCTCACCCATGCCCTCGAAGGCGTGGCCTGCGGCGCGGCCTTGGAGCTGCCCGACGGCGAGATCGTTCGCGGCAAGAACTCTCCCCACCTCCACGCCGCCGCCGCCACCGTGCTCAACGCCGTCAAGCGCCTGGCCGGCATCCCGCAGGGCCGCCACCTCCTCGCCCCCGAGACCATCGCCTCCGTCACCCACATGAAGCAGGGCATCCTCAAGGGCAAGTACGGTTCGCTCAACCTCGACGAGACCCTCGTCTCCCTCGCCATCTGCGCTGCCACCGATCCCGACGCCAAGGCCGCCCTCGAACGCCTCGCCGACCTGCGCGACTGCGAGATGCACCTCTCCCATATGCTCACCCCCGGCGACGAGGCCGGCCTCCGCCGCCTCGGCATCCGCGCCACCAACGACCCCCTCTTCGCCACCGCCGAGCTCTTCGTCGACGCCTGATTGCGTAACCGTCTTCGACGGGGAGGTATTGCGCAAAGTTTGTTACAATGCGGGCTACGGAAAGGTTTGGCATGATCACGGGCGCAATCAAGGGTAAGGTCGATAGGATTTGGACGGATTTGTGGAACGGCGGCATCGCCGATCCTCTGAAGGGCATCGAGCAACTGACTTACCTGATGTTCATTCACGATTTGGATGAGCAGGAGCGCGAGACGGAGCGCTTGGGGCGGCTTGGCCCCACAAATCGCCCCCGCCTCTTCCCCCAATCCGTGGCGGGGCAGTCCATGCGGTGGAGCCGCTTCAAGAACCGTGACCCCCGCGAAATGTTTGCCATCGTGCGCGACCGCGTCTTCCCCGCCATCAAGGCCATGCGCGGCGGAACATTGCCGGATCCAGACGCCCCCGACTTCGCCGAGGCCCGCCCCGGCGGCGACGAGCCGGAGACCGCCTTCGCCCGCTACATGGAAGACGCCATCTTCCTCATCCCCACGCCGCAAATGCTCCAAAAACTCGTCGCCGGCTTGGACGAGCTCTACGAGCACGACCTGCGCGACCAAGACGTCCGCGGCGATCTTTACGAATACATGCTCAGCAAGCTGGCCACCTCCGGGCGCAACGGCCAATTCCGCACGCCCAAACACATTCGCGAGCTGATGGTCGCCCTCGTCGCCCCAACCCCGGACGACACCCTCTGCGACCCCGCCTGCGGCACCGCCGGTTTCCTCATCTCAGCAGCCGAATGGATCCGCACCCGCCACGGCGACACCATGACCGAGCCCCAATGGCGCCATTTCGAGGGCGCGCTCTTCACCGGCTTTGACATGGATCGCACCATGTTGCGCATCGCCGCCATGAACCTCATGCTGCACGGCATCCGACACCCCGAAATCGCCTACCAAGACAGCGTCTCTAAGCAGTGCGCACGCGCGAACGCCTTCACCGTCTGCCTCGCCAACCCGCCCTTCAAAGGCAACGTCGACGAGGCATCCATCAGCCCCGACCTCCGCGCCGTCGCCGACACCAAAAAGACCGAGCTCCTTTTCGTCGCTCTCTTCCTCCGCCTCCTCAAACTCGGCGGCCGTTGCGCCTGCATCGTCCCCGACGGAGTCCTTTTCGGTTCCTCCAAAGCCCACCGCGCCTTGCGGAAAATGCTTGTCGAGGACCACGCCCTCCGCGCCGTCGTCTCCATGCCCTCCGGCGTCTTCAAGCCCTATGCCGGCGTCTCCACTGCCATCCTCGTCTTCACCAAAACCGGCTCCGGCGGCACCGACAACGTCTGGTTCTACGATATGCGCGCCGACGGCTTCTCCCTCGACGACAAACGTAACCCCATCGACGCCAACGACATCCCAGACATCCTCGCCCGATTCGCCAATCTCCCCGCCGAGGCTGCCCGCCCCCGCACCGCCCAAAGTTTCCTCGTCCCCAAAGCCGAACTTGCCGCCAACGCCTACGACCTCTCCATCAACAAATACAAAGAAATCCCCTACGTCCCCGTCGCCTATCCCCCCACTTCCCAGCTCCTCGCCGAACTCAAATCCCTCAACGCCCAAGCCGCCGCCTCCCTCGCCAACCTGGAGGCCATGCTGTGAAGGTTCCCTTCCGAGAATTGTTTGCAGATGAGACAAAACGAGGGAGGAAGCTCCAGACGGGTAACTATCTGTCGAAAGGTGCGCACCCGATTATCGATCAAGGCCATAATCAAGTCGCAGGTTACACGGACTTAGAAGAAGGGCTTTTCAATGATGTCCCTGCGATTGTTTTTGGTGACCACACGCGTATAGCGAAGTATGTGGATGAACCCTTCTTCCTTGGCGCTGATGGTACGAAGATTCTTCGCCCAAGGCAAGCCGATGTAAATCCCCGCTATCTGTATCACTATTTGGCCTCGACATCCATTCCAAATACTGGCTATAGTCGGCACTTCAAATGGCTAAAAGAGTTGGTTTTTGACATTCCCTCTTTGCCCGAGCAACGCCGCATCGCCGCCGTCCTCGACCAAGCCGATGCGCTCATCGCCAACTACCGCCGCCAACTCGCCCTGTTGGACACCCTTGCTCAATCCCGCTTCCACGAGCTCTTCGGCGATATGGTGACCAACTCAAAACAATGGCCAATACGAAAACTGTCTGATATTGCCGAATATTATAATGGCTTGAACTATAAACCGATCGATGTTTCTTTGGAAGGAACGGTTGTTCTCCGTGCCGGCAACATTCAGAACCAAGCGCTTGTCTTGGACGATACGGTTCGGGTAAAGATACCGATCAAAGAACGTTATTTGGTTAAAGAGAACGACATCCTTATGTGCGCCTGTAATGGAAGCATACAATTAGTGGGGAAGTCCGCCATCATTCCCAGATTACCGGAGCCTATGTATTTCGGCTCTTTCATGAAGATTATCCGGACACCATATCCTGAATATGTCCAAGCCTTCTTCCAAACCCCGTCTTTTCGTCTACAAATCCGAACGGCCAAAACCACCACCATCAACCAAATCACCAATCAGATGATGGATCTGATTGAGCTGCCGTTCCCGCCCTTATCGCTTATTGAAGTCTTCTCCAATCAATCAGCGGGCATAGAAAAACAGAAAAAGGCTATTCAGGCATCACTCCTTGTCGCGGAAACCTTGCAAGCATCATTAAAGCAACGTTACTTCAATATTGAGGGGAAGTGCGGAAATGATTGATGGAAGTGCGTGTTTGGAACAGGTAGTGAAATTGCTGTACACGGTTCTTTTTTCAAAAAGAGGCGTGGTTGTATTGACAATCGTTTCCGGAGCATTACTGTTCCTCCCCGAATCGATTCTCATTCGATTTGGAATAAGCGGATTTGTCCAAAGCTATCGGCCATTCATTGGGCTTGTCTTTTTGGTTCTGTTAACGGTTTGTGTGGTTTTCATCGCTGGGAAAATAGGTGTGTGGATAAAGGAACAATTAAAGGAGTTGGCCTTGGAGCAAAAGCAGTGGGAAGAACTAAAGCATATGAATGAACTCCCATTTGCTTTGGTAACACAACTGTTGATGAGTGAGGATAGGAGACTTTCCTTACCACAAGACGCAGGAGTCGTACAGTATTTAGTCGACTATGAATTCATCAAACCATTACATCATTTCTCGAGAGCGTACAGAAGTGAAAAATTATGCTTGATATCGTATGGGCCTTCGAAATGGTTGTTGAGGGCATACCAATCTGGAGAGTTTCAAGAGATTCTGGCAGAAAGGCAGGCGCGGTTCGATAAAGAAAAAGAAAGAACCCCCGGCACGACTGCCACATGATTGCTCATGCTGGTGATACACCCTCGTGTGCTCCGGCGGCGTTCTTTCTGCCTTTATTGTAGCAAACGCACCGGAACAGGCAAGGCGACTTTGGCGGTTGGTTTGTGCGATGGGGTGGTTTTGTGCGATAATGGGGTTGTCATGAGCGATGGGCAGGAGATAACGGAGGCGGAGACGCGGGCGGCGTGGATTGACGAGGATCTGCGGCGTGCGGGGTGGTCGCTTGCGGACGAGGGGTTGGAGGGGGCGGTTCGGGAGTTCCCGGTGGCGTTGCCGGCGGGGATGGGGCGGGCGGATTATGTGTTGTTTGGCGGGGATGGGTTGCCTTTGGCGGTGGTGGAGGCGAAACGTTGGTGTGTGGATCGCCAGGCGGGGCAGACGCAGGCGGGGCTTTACGCGGATGGGTTGGAGCGGCGGTTTGGGCGGCGGCCGATGGTGTTCTTGACGAATGGGGCGGAGACGACCTTTTGGGACGACCGAAGCGGGTCGCCTCGGCGGGTGAGCGGGATTTTCGCGCGGGAGGATTTGGAGCGGCTGATGGACAGCCGGGAGCGGCGGGCGACGCTGCACAATCTGCGGGTGGATGAGCGGATCACGAACAGGCCGTATCAGTTGGAGGCGATCCGGGCGATCTGCGAGGGGTTGGAATTGGGTCGGCGGCGGCATTTGCTGGTGATGGCGACGGGGACGGGGAAGACGCGGACGGCGGTGAGTTTGGTGGATGTGCTGAGCCGTGGGGGGTGGGTGAAGAACGTGCTCTTTTTGGCGGATCGGCTGGCTTTGGTGCGCCAGGCGAAGGAAGCGTTCAAGCAACATTTGCCGGAGTTGGCGTTGTGCAATCTGTGCGAGGGGGAGGAGCCGCTCGGGGCGCGGGTGGTTTTCGCCACTTACCCCACGTTGCTGAACGCGCTTGATGCGGCGGAGGGTGCCCGTTTTTCGGTGGCGCATTTCGATTTGATTGTGGTGGACGAGGCGCATCGGAGCATTTTCAAGAAGTATCGGGCGATCTTTGCGTATCTCGATGCCATTCTGGTGGGGCTGACGGCGACGCCGAAGGTAGAGGTGGATCGGAATACGTATGACTTTTTTGGGATGAAGGATGGGGAGCCGACCTTTGCATATGAATATGAGACGGCGGAGGGGCGGGACAAGGTGTTGGTGCCTTATCATCTTATGGAGGTGAAGACGGAGCGGCTGGACCGGGGTATTGTCTATGATGATTTGTCGGAGCGGGACAAAGAGCGCTACGATGAGGATTGGGGGGACGAGCCGCCGCCGGCGGTGGTCGAGCCTGAACAGATCAATCACTTCATTTTCAACGCGGACACGGTGGACTTGGTGTTGCAGGACGTGATGGAGCGTGGTATCAAGGTGGATGGTGGGGAGAAGTTGGGGAAAACAATTATTTTCGCGCAGAATGCACGCCACGCACGGTTCATCGAGGAGCGCTTCAACGCGCTGTATCCTTACTATCGCGGGTCGTTCGCGCGGAGCATTGTGTGCGAGGATCGTTTCGCGCAGACGCTGATTGAGCATTTTCGCGACCCCGGGCGCGTGCCGCAGATTGCCATTTCGGTGGACATGATGGACACGGGCATTGATGTGCCGGAGTGCGTGAACCTGGTCTTCTTTAAGCGGGTCTACTCGAAGGCGAAGTTTTGGCAGATGCTTGGGCGCGGCACGCGTCTGTGCCCGGGGTTGGCGTGTCAAGACTTGGTGGATGGGGCTTACGCGGGCAAGCGGCGCTTCTTTCTCTTCGACTATTGCGACAATTGCGCCTTTTTCCGGCTGAACAAAGACGGCGAAGAAGGGCAGGCGGCGCAGAGCCTCTCGGAGACGCTTTTCGCGCGGCGCGTGGCGTTGATTGCCCTTTTTCAGGGCGCGGAATATGGGGCGGACACCTATCGCGCCTGGCGCGAGCGGCTGGTCGCGGTATGCCACGGCCAGGTGGCGGCGCTAAACCGGGAATTGGTGAGCGTGCGGCTCCATGCCCGCGCCATGGAACGGTTTCGCGATCGGCAGGCATACGTCTGTCTCTCGGAGGAAGACGTGGCGACCTTGTGCGAGGAAATTGCACCCTTGGTGCGCGACCCGGAACCGGACGAGGCAGCGAAACGTTTCGATGCGTTGATCTATGGGCTGACGTTGGCTTGGGCGGAGAGTTCGCCCGCCGTCTCCCAAGCGCGGCGGCGCGTGTGCGCCATCGCCGAGACGCTCATGCGGAAGACGTCCATCCCGCAGGTCGTGGCGCGCTTGGAGACGTTGCGGCGCGTGCGGGAAGATGCCTTTTGGGAGCAGGCCGATCCCTTGGCCTTCGAGGCCGTGCGCCTGGAGTTGCGGGAGTTGGCGCGTTTCCTGGAGCAAGGTGAGCGGCGCATCGTCTTCACGGATGTCGCGGATCGCGTGTTGCGCGTGGCGGAGGGGGGCGAGTTGCCCCAAGGCGACGACTTTGTTTCCTATCACGATCGGGTGGAACGCTATCTGCGCGACCATGCCGACGATGCGCCTATCTACAAATTGACGCACAACTTGCCGTTGACCAAGGCGGATTTCGAGGCGTTGGAGCATATCCTCTTCCATGTGCTGGGGACAAAGGCGGACTATGCGAGCAGTTTTTCGGACATGCCGTTGGGGCTGATGGTGCGTCGCGTTGCGCACATGGATCGCGAGGCGGTCTCCCAAGCCTTTGCGGCATTTATCAATACCCATGCGCTGAACCAAGCGCAAATCGCGTTTGTGCAACGTATCATCACGTATGTAACGTTGCATGGGGCCGTGGAGGACTTTGGTATTTTCGTGCGCCCGCCATTCGATCGCCCAGCGCATTTCACGGTTCTTTTTGAGGAGTCTGAGGGTCGGGCCATCGGTGCTATTCTTCAATCGCTCCGTGCCAATGCGCTTGAGCCGCAAGCGGGCGTTTGAGGTCGGAGTGTTTTGACGACGAAGGCTTCTGTGCTGGTGTTTTGTCAGGGTTGTCCGTGGCGGTTTTCTTACTGTGACGGCATTTTCGGAGGATAGGGGGCGGAGAAGGCGCGGTTGCAGACTCGACGAACTTGGTGTGGTCGGGGTCATTGGAGAGGGTGGTGTCCGTTGGCCGAGAGGCGCAATCCCAATCGCTTGTAACGTTTAGCGCAGAGGATGTTGCTGCCTCATCGATGTGTTATCGTGGGGGATCGGCGGCGGAGTGGATGAAAAAGGCCCTGGGCACTCGCCGCAGGGCCGTGTGGTTTGCGTTGAAAAGGGGTCAGACGTGCCACTCCTGAAGGGTGATGGGCGGGGTGGGGGCGAGGCGGAGGCTTTCCTCGATGCCTTCGACGGCGGCCACGAAGCCTTGCAGGACGGTCGTTACGGGGAGGCCGCGTAGCGTGGCGGCGGCGCGGATGCGGAGGGCGTCGGCGTTGGGGTCGGCGCCTGTGCCGGCGGTGTTGACGACCCATTGGAGGGTGCCTTCGCGGAGGAGGTCGAGGGCGTTGGGGCTGCCTTCGCCGAGGCGGAAGCAGGCGTTGGGGCGGAGGCCGGCCTGCCAGAGGGCGGTGGCGGTGCCGCGGGTGGCGAAGAAGCGGTAGCCGAGGGCGGCGAGGCGTTTGGCGGCGGCGACGCCGGCGGGTTTGTCGGCGTCGGCCAAGGCGAGGAGGAGGGTGGGGTGGGGGTCGTCGGGGGTGGGGAGGGGGAGGCGCGCGCCGGCGGCGAGCTGGCTTTTGAGGTAGGCCAGGCCGACGGTGGCGGCGTGGCCCATGACCTCGCCGGTGGATTTCATCTCGGGGGAGAGGGCGACGTCGGCGCCGGGGAAGCGGGCGAAGGGGAAGACGGATTCCTTGACGGCGAAGCGGGTGGGGGTGCGCTCGGCGGGGAGGCCGGCCTCGGCGAGGCTTTTGCCCACCATCACGCGGGCGGCGACCCCGGCGAGGGAGAGGCCAATGGCTTTGGAGACGAAGGGGACGGTGCGGGAGGCGCGGGGGTTGACCTCGATCATGTAGATGTCGCGCCCGTGGACGGCGAGCTGGAGGTTCATGAGCCCGCGGACGTGGAGGGCGCGGGCGAAGGCTTCCGCGTAGGCGTGGATCTGCGCGAGGGTCTCGGGTGCGAGGGAGAGGGGCGGGGTGACGCAGGCCGCGTCGCCGGAGTGGACGCCGGCGGGTTCGACGTGCTCGAGGATGGCGCCGATGACGGTGTGCCCGGCGGCGTCGGTGACGGAGTCGACGTCGAGTTCGATGGCGTTCTCGAGGAAACGGTCGATGAGGATGGGTTTGCCTTCGGCGATGGCGACGGCTTGGCGGGCGAGGGCATCGAGGTCGTCGCGGCGGTGGACGATGACCATGCCGCGGCCGCCGAGGACGAAGGAGGGGCGGACGAGGACGGGATAGCCGATGCGGTCGGCGATGGCGAGGGCTTCCTCGGCGGTGTGGGCGATGCCGCTGGGCGGTTGGAGGATGCCGATGGCGTCGGCGAGGCGCTTGAAGCGGTCGCGGTCCTCGGCCAGGTCGATGTCGTCGGGGCTGGTGCCGAGGATGGCGACCCCGGCGTCCTTGAGGGCTTGGGCGAGGTTGAGGGGGGTCTGGCCGCCGAATTGGACGATGGCGCCGACGCAGCGTTCGCGGGCGTAGAGAGCGGTGAGGTCCTCGAGGGTGAGGGGTTCGAAGTAGAGGGCGTCGGAGGTGTCGTAGTCGGTGGAGACGGTCTCGGGGTTGGAGTTGGCCATGACGACGCGGTAGCCAAGGGCGCGGAGGGCGGCGGCGGACTGGCAGCAGCAGGCGTCGAACTCGATGCCTTGGCCGATGCGGTTGGGGCCTCCGCCGATGATGAGGATGGCGGGGCGGGCGTCGGTCGGGGCGGCCGTGGGGGCGTCGGGGGCGAGGGCGTAGCTGGAATAATAGTAGGGCGTGCGGGCGGCGAACTCGCCGGCGCAGGTGTCCACGAGGCCGTAGCCGGGGAGGACGCCGACGGCGCGGCGGGCGGCGGAGACGGCGGCCTCGTCGGCGCCGAGGAGGTGGGCGATCTGGCGGTCGGAGAAGCCGAGGGCCTTGGCTTGGCGGAAGCGTTCGGGGTCGGCGGCGAGGGCCTTGGGGGTGCCAACGGCGGCGATCTCGTCCTCGTAGAACGCGAGTTCCTGGATGTGGCGGAGGAAGTAAGGGTCGATGGCGGTGAGGGCGTGGAGGCGGTCGAGGGTCCAGCCGCGGCGGAAGGCCTCGCGGATTTGGAAGAGACGCTCGGCGGTGGGGCGGGCGAGGGCGGCTTCGAGCGCGGCGTCTGGGAGTGCGGCGAAGGCGTCGCGGCCGTCGGCGCCGAGGCCGGCGCGGCCGGTTTCGAGGGAACGGAGGGCCTTTTGGAGGGCCTCCTGGAAGGTGGCGCCGATGGCCATGGCTTCGCCGACGGACTTCATCTGGGTGCCGAGGGTGTCGTCGGCGCCGTGGAACTTCTCGAAGGCGAAGCGGGGGGCCTTGACGACGACGTAGTCGAGGGCGGGCTCGAAGGAGGCGGGGGTGGTGCCGGTGATGTCGTTGCGCAGCTCGTCGAGGGTGTGGCCGACGGCGAGGCGGGCGGCGACCTTGGCGATGGGGAAGCCGGTGGCCTTGGAGGCGAGGGCGGAGGAGCGGGAGACGCGGGGGTTCATCTCGATGATGACGCGGCGGCCGGTCTTGGGGTCGACGGCCCATTGGACGTTGGCCCCGCCGGTGGCGATGCCGATGGCGCGCATGACGGCGAAGGAGTCGTCGCGCATGGCTTGGTACTCGGCGTCGGTGAGGGTCTGGATCGGGGCGACGGTGACGGAGTCCCCGGTGTGGACGCCCATAGGGTCGAGGTTCTCGATGGAGCAGACGACGATGGCGTTGCCCACGCGATCGCAGACGACCTCCATCTCGAATTCCTTCCAGCCGAGGAGGGATTCCTCGATGAGGATCTCGGAGGTGGGGGAGGCGTCGAGGCCGGCTTGGGCGACGCGGTCGAAGTCCTCGGGGCCGTCGGCGATGCCGCCGCCCGTGCCGCCGAGGGTGAAGGCGGGGCGGACGATGAGGGGCCAGGTGCCGATGCGCGCGGCGACGGCGCGGGCCTCGTCGAGGGTGTGGGCGGTGCCGGAGCGGGGGAGGTCGAGGCCGATGGCGAGCATGGCCTCCTTGAACTTCTGGCGGTCCTCGGCACGGTCGATGCTGGCGGCGTTGGCGCCGATCATCTCCACGCCGTAGCGGCCGAGGGTGCCGCGGCGGAAGAGCGCCATCGCCAGGTTGAGGGCCGTCTGCCCGCCGAGCGTGGGAAGGAGGGCGTCGGGACGCTCGCGGGCGATGATGGCCTCAAGGCTCTCCGGGGTGAGGGGCTCGACGTAGGTGCGGTCGGCGACGGCCGGGTCGGTCATGATGGTGGCTGGGTTGGAGTTCGCGAGGATCACCTCGTATCCGTCGGCGCGGAGGGCCTTGCAGGCCTGGGTGCCGGAGTAGTCGAACTCGCAGCCCTGGCCAATGACGATGGGGCCGGAGCCGATGAGGAGGATCTTGCGGAGGTCGGTGCGCTTAGGCATGGCGGTGCTCCCGATGGGCGAGGGCGGCGGCGAGGAGGCCGTCGAAAAGGGGATGGGGCGCGCGGGGGCGGGACTTGAACTCGGGGTGGAACTGGCACCCGACGAAGAAGGGGTGGTCAGGGAGCTCGACGACCTCGACGAGACCCGTCTCGGGGTTCGTCCCCGCCACGCGCAGCCCGGCGCGTTCGAGGGCGTCGCGGAAGGCGGGGTTGAACTCGTAGCGGTGGCGGTGGCGTTCGGCGATAGGGGTGGCGCCGTAGAGGGCGGCGGCGCGGGAGCCGGGCGCGAGGTCGCAGGCGTAGGCGCCTAGGCGCATGGTGCCGCCGAGACCGCGGATGGCCCGCTGGCCCTCCATGAGGGCGATGACGGGGTGGGCGGTGTCGGGGGCGAACTCCGTGCTGTCGGCGTCGGCCCAGCCGAGCGCGTCGCGGGCGAAGGCGATGACCGCGCACTGCATCCCCAGGCAGATGCCGAGGAAGGGCGTGCCAGTGGCGCGGGCATAGGAGACGGCGCGGAACATCCCCAGCAGGCCGCGCCGACCGAAGCCGCCGGGGACGAGGATGGCGTCGGCGCGGGCGAGGAGGCGGGCGGGGTCGCCGCGCTCCAGTTCCTCGGCCTCGATCCGGAGTGTCTCCAGCTTGGCGTGGTGGGCCATGGCGGCGTGGGCGAGGGCCTCGTAAATGCTCTTGTAGGCGTCTTGGTGGCGGATGTACTTGCCGACGACGGCGACGGTGACGGGGCGCGTGGGGCGGAGCGCACGGGCGAGCCAGGCGCGGTAGTCGCGCAAATCCAGAGGGCGGGGTTCGAGGCGAAGGCCGCGGAGCACCTGCTCATCGAGGCCGCGCTGGGCAAGTTTGATGGGCACCTCGTAGATGGCGTGGCGGACGTCGAGCTCCTCGATGACGCAGGCCTCGGGGACGTTGCAGAAGACGGCGAGTTTGCGCAGGTGCTCGGGTTCGAGGCGACGCTCGGCGCGGCAGATGAGGAGGTCGGGCTGAATGCCAATGTTGCGCAGGACGCCGACGGATTGCTGCGAAGGCTTGGTCTTGAGCTCCTTGGCGGCCTTGAGGTATGGGACGTAGGTCAGGTGGATGAAGAGGACGTCGCCGGGGGCGTGGGCCAGGCGGAACTGTCGCGCGGCCTCAAGAAAGGGCAGACTCTCGATGTCGCCCGCCGTGCCGCCGATCTCGGTGATGGCGATGTCCACCTCCGGGCCGTGCAGGGCGCCCATGGCCCGCTGGATCTCGTCGGTAACGTGGGGAATGACCTGAACCGTCGCGCCGAGGTAGTCGCCCCGGCGCTCACGGGCGATGACGGCGCCGTAGATCTTGCCGCTGGTGTAGTTGGAGGCCTTGGTGCAGGTGACGCCGGCGATGCGCTCGTAGTGCCCCAGGTCGAGGTCGGTCTCCGCGCCATCGTCGGTAACAAAGACCTCGCCGTGTTGGTAGGGGCTCATCGTGCCGGGGTCGACGTTCAGGTAGGGGTCGAGCTTCTGCATGGCCACGCGATAGCCGCGCTGGCGGAGCAGGAAGGCGAGCGCGGCGGCGGTGACGCCTTTGCCGAGGCTGCTGACCACGCCTCCGGTGACGAAGAGATGCTTGGTGGCGCTCACGGGCGGCCCTCCATCAATGCGGTGAACGAACGGAAGAGCCCCCGCGTCTCGTGCGGGCCGGGGGCGGCCTCGGGATGGAATTGGACGGCGAAGGCGGGGAGCGTGCGGTGGCGGATGCCCTCGCAGGTGCCGTCGTTGAGGCTCACGTGCGTCTGCTCCAGGCAGTCGGGCAGGGCGGTGAGGGCGTAGTTGTGGTTCTGGCTGGTGATGGCCACCGCGCCGTCGGCGAGGGCCTTGACGGGGTGGTTGCAGCCGTGGTGGCCGAAGGGCAGCCGTCCGCAACGTGCCCCGCAGGCCAGCCCCAGCAACTGATGGCCCAGGCAGATGCCCATGATCGGCACCCGCGCGGCCAGCAAGTCGCGCACGGCCTGCCGCGCATAGGGCAGGGCGGAGGGGTCGGCCGGGCCGTTGGAGAGGAGGACGCCGTCGGGCCGCCGCGCCAGAACCGCCTCCGCAGGCGTCCGGGCCGGCACCACCTCCACGCGGCAACCTTCGGCGGCGAGGCGGCGGAGGATGCCGTGCTTGACGCCGAAGTCGTAGACCACCACGCGCAGACGCCCCTCCGCGCACCAGACGTAGGGCTCGGGGCAGGAGACCTTTGCGGCGTAGTCCTGACCGTCGAGCCCGCACCAAGCCTGCGCGCGGGCGACGGCCTCGGCCTCGGTGAGCGGCTCGTCGGAGACGTGGAGGTAGGCGCGCTGGGCGCCGCGCTCACGCAGGTGGAGGGTCAGGGCGCGGGTGTCCACTCCGCAGATCCCGGGCTTGCCGTGGCGGGCAAGGTAGGCATCCAGGCTCTCCGTGGCGCGGAAGTTGCTGGGCGGGTTCACGTGGCGCGCCACCAGTCCGGCGAGGAAGAGCCCGCGGCTCTCGGCGTCCTCCGGGTTGCACCCGTAGTTGCCCACCTCCGGCGTGGTGAGGACGACGAACTGGCTGGCGTAGGAGGGGTCGGTGAGGATTTCTTGGTAACCGGTCATGCCGGTGTTGAAGACGGCCTCGCCGAGGGCGTCCGTGCGCGCACCGAAGGCGACGCCTCGGAAGACGGCCCCATCGGCAAGGGCAAGGAAGGCGTGGCGGGCGCGGGCGGCGGCCCATTCGCGACGAAGGCGGTCGCGGTCAGTAGGCGCGTTCATGGCGGTGCTCCATGTGGTTGACGAGGGCGCGGTTGGCTACGCGGTTGCCGCCGGGCGTGGGGTAATCGCCGGTGAAGTACCAGTCGCCCGTGTGGTTGGGGCAGCAACGGCGGAGGTCGGCGGCGGTTTGGAAGAGGACGGTGAGCTTGGCGCGGAGGCCGTCGGGGCGGAGGCGGCGGGCGATGGCCTGGGTGAGGCGCGCCTCCGGCACGTGGGCGTAGAGGGTGCGCAGGACGTTCGTTTGGCATTCGGGCGGCAGAGCCAGCTGACGGCGGGCCTCGGCGTAGGCGTCCCGCAGCAACGCCTCGCGCCCCTCCTCGCGCAGCACGTCCTCCAAGGCGTTGAAGGCGACGAGCTCGTCGAGCGTGGCCATGTCGATACCGTAGCAGTCGGGATAACGGACGGGCGGGGCGCTGCTGGCGACGACGATCTCGCGCGGGCCGAGACGGTCGAGGATGGGGAGGATGGCGGCGCGCATCGTGTTGCCGCGCACGATGGAATCGTCGAGCGCCACGAGCGTGTCGCCGGGGCGGACGAGGCCGTAGGTAACGTCATAGACGTGCATGGCCAGGTCGTCGCGGGTGGCCTCGTCGGCGATGAAGGTGCGGAAGCGGGCGTCCTTCACCGCCACCTGCCCGAAGCGCACCGTGCGCCCCTCCGCCGCGGCCACCCCCAGCAAGGTCTCCAAGAGGCCGTGGAAGCAGATCTGCGCGGAGTTGGGAATGTAGCTCAGGAAGAGATGTTCGAGGTCGCCGCCCAGGGCGCGGATCACCTGCGGCGCGAGGGCGTGGCCAAGCCGCTTGCGTTCGGCGTGGATCTCGGCGTCGTTGGCGCGGGAGAAGTAGACGCGCTCGAAGACGCACGCCCGCCGTGGCGCGGGGTCGAGGCACGGCTCTAGGGAGGCCGAGCCGTCGGGGCGGATGATGAGGGCCTCGCCCGGGGGCAGCTCGCGCACGGCCTCGGTGGGGACGTCGAAGGCGGCTTGGATGGCGGGGCGCTCGGAGGCCACGGCCACCGCCTCCTCACCCTCCCACCAATAGGCCGGGCGGATGCCGTGGGCGTCGCGCAGGGCGAAGGCCGTGCCGTCGCCGAGCATCCCGCAGAGGACGAAGGCGCCGTCGAAACGCGAGGCGGCCTCGCGCAGGACGTGCGTGAGGCCGCGGAAATCTTCGGGACGGGAGCGTTCCTGCTCCAGTGCGTGCGTGAGACATTGGAGGATGACCGCGCCGTCTGCCAGACTGGGCAGGTGGTGGCCGGAGGCGGCGAGGCTTTCGGCCAGGTCGCGCGTGTCGGTGAGGTTGAAGTTGCCGGCCAGCAGCAAGAGGCGGTCGAGGAAGGCGCTGTCGCGCACGAAGGGATGGCAGGCGGCGAGGTCGTGTCGGCCGAAGGTGGCGTAGCGCAGGTGGCCGAGGAAGAGTTCGCCGCGGAAGGCGTCGCCCTCCTCCGTCAGCCGCCGACCGCAACGCGCCACCAGGTCGGCCAGCGGCATCCGCGCCACGGACTTCTCCAGGTCGTAGCAGGGGCGGCCTTGGGCGGGGCGGAGGTGGAGGCAGGCCAGTCCCGCGCCGTCCTGGCCGCGGTTGTGCTGCTTCTCCAACAGGAGGGCGGCCTTGCGGAAGCCCCAGGCGCTCTGCCCGGGGTGGGCGGCTGGCCCCCTCAGACGGAGGAGGGCCACGCCGCATTCGTGCTTGAGCGCGTCGGACATCGCCGTGCCTCAGTAGACGAAGAGCATGTCGCGGTACTTCGGGATCGGCCACCGGGCGTCGTCCACGTCCTCCTCCAGCTTGTCGACGGTCTTGCGGAGGTCGGCCAGCGCGGCGAGGATGCCGGCGGGGTCGCCGCCCAAGGCACGTTCGAGCGCGGCGCATTGCGCGTGGAGGGCGTCCAACCCGCGGCCGAGGGTCTCGGCCACCTCGCGCACGCTGGCCACGCCCGCCTCCACGCCGATGGCGCGGGCGGTCTCGACGGCCTTGCAGACGGCGCCGAACTCGGCGGTGGCGGCGGGCTCGATGAGGCTGCGGGCCATCTCCAGCGCGGCCTTCCCCTCGATGGTAACCTTGCGTTCGTACTCCTCCATGAAGACGCCATGCCGGCTCTCCATCTCGGTGGGCAGGAGGACACCCTCCTTGGCGAAGAGGTCCAGGTTCTTCCGGGCCAGCATCGGGGCGAGGGCCTCGGGGGTGGTGCGGAGGTTGGGCAGGCCGCGGCGGGCGGCCTCGGCCACCCACTCCTCGGAGTAGCCGTCGCCGTTGAAGATGACGCGCTTGTGATCCTTGAAGACGGCGCGGAGGATCTTCTCAAGCCCCTCGTTGAAGTGCTCCTTGGGCAGCTTGCCGATGGCGTCGGCCAGGGCCTCCATGCTCTCGGCCACGATGGTGTTGAGCACCATGCAGACGCCCGCGCAGTTCTGGCTGGAGCCGGGGGCGCGGAACTCGAACTTGTTGCCGGTGAAGGCGAAGGGGCTGGTGCGGTTGCGGTCGGTCGTGTCACGCGGCAGGGGCGGCAGGGTGTCCACGCCCACGCGCAGGGAGGGGGTCTTGGCGTCCTCGGCGCGGGAGCCGCGCTCGATCCGGTCGATGACGCTGGTGAGCTCGTCCCCCAGGAAGATGGAGAGGATGGAGGGCGGGGCCTCGTTCGCGCCCAGACGGTGGTCGTTGCCCGCGCCGGCGGTGGCCGCGCGGAGGATGTCGGCGTGCAGGTCGACGGCGCGGATGATGCTGGCCAGCACGGCCAGGAAGATGGCGTTGTCCTGCGGGTTCTTGCCGGGGTCGAGGAGGTTCTTGTCGTCGTAGGCCACGGACCAGTTGTTGTGCTTGCCGCTGCCGTTGACGCCCGCGAAGGGTTTTTCGTGCAGGAGGCAGACGAAGCCGTGGCGGTCGGCCACGTTGCGCAGCGTCTCCATGACGAGCATGTTGTGGTCGACGGCGAGGTTGAGCTCCTCGAACATCGGCGCGAGCTCGAACTGCGCGGGGGCCACCTCGTTGTGGCGGGTCTTGGCGGGATGCCCAGGCGCCAGAGCTCGCGCTCCACGTCCTCCATGAAGGCGAGGACGCGCGGCTTGATGGAGCCGAAGTAGTGGTCCTCCAACTGCTGGTGGCGGGCGGGCGGCGCGCCGAAGAGGGTGCGGCCGCACTGGATGAGGTCGGGCCGCTTGAGCCAGAAGGCCTTGTCGATGAGGAAATACTCCTGCTCCGGGCCGAGCGTGCAGACCACGTGCCCGTCCGGCCGCTCGCCGAAGCAGGCCATCAGCCGCCGCACCGCCTTCTCCATCGCCTGCATGGAGCGCAGGAGGGGCGTCTTCTTGTCGAGCACCTCGCCGGTGTAGGAGCAGAAGACGGTGGGGATGCAGAGGGTGGCGCCGTTGGCGTGGCGCTTGATGAAGGCCGGGCTCGTAACGTCCCAGGCCGTGTAGCCGCGGGCCTCGAAGGTGCGCCGCAGACCGCCGGAGGGGAAGCTCGACGCGTCCGGCTCGCCCATGATCAGGTTCTTGCCGGAGAAGCGCGCGAGCGTCCGCCCCACGCCCGTCGGCTCGAAGAAGGCGTCGTGCTTCTCGGCGGTGCTGCCGGTGAGCGGCTGGAACCAGTGGGTGAAGTGCGTCGCGCCGCGATCCATCGCCCACTGCTTGAGGGCGTGGGCCACTTCGTTGGCGATGGCGGGGTCGAGCGGCGCGTGGTCGCGCATCGTGTGCAGCAACGCCTCCGCCGTGTCCTTTGCCAAATACTCGCGCATGACGCCCTCGTTGAAGACGTCCGTGCCGTATTCGATTTCCGTGTTGTCCATGACTGCTCCGTATTGGGGGTGGTGTCGCCCTTTGTTGCAACCGCCGTGCCAAACGCGTCGGACGTGCCCAAGAACGCCGCCCGGCGCGCCCCTCCCGCGTTTGCGGGTTTTACAGTTTTTTCCGAGCCGCCTCCCCGATTCCTTGGCGGTCGTCGTCTAACCGCAACAAGCGCCGAATCTTCCGTCGAGCCTATCCATTTTTGTAACACATCGCCCCTATTTTACAATCGTGTAACCCCTCCTTCTCGCCCCCTCGGCGGCCGACTCTCTTTGGATTGGCGGCCGATCCATCTCGTCTCAGCGGCTGAGTCTCGGAGACTTAGCGGCTGATTCTCCGCGAAGACGCAGTCGCGCCGGGACACGTCGGCGCTAACGCCGGGCACGTTCGTGCCCTCCCGCGCCGAGTGCCCCGGCTTCTATGGGGAGGTTGCCAACTTTCTTGCGGCGCGAAGGCGGCGGGCGGGAGGGCGAAACCAGGGGGCGTCAGCCCCCGCCGCTTTCGCCCGGCGTTAGCCCGCCGTCCTTCGCGCACCCTCGCGTCCTCGCGGAAAAGAATCCATCCGCGGCCACCTCTCGGAGACTTAGCGGCTGAGTCACCTTGGATCAGGGGCTGATCCTCCTTGGATCGGCGGCTGATCCTCGGGGAGGGGGAGGCGGGGGGAGGGAACCGGGCCGCTTTTGGGTGGGTGTCCTGCCCGTTGGCACGGAAGTTGCAAACGTGGAAGAACCGCAATCAAGGAACGGACGCATGGAACAGTCGCTCGACCTCCCCCAACGTCAGGGGCTCTACGACCCCCAGAATGAACATGACGCGTGCGGCGTCGGCCTCGTGGCCGACCTCAACAACCGCCCCAGCCATCGCATCGTCGCGCTGGGACTGAAGGCGCTCCGCCGTTTGGCCCATCGCGGCGCGGCGGGGTGGGATCCCGAGACGGGCGACGGCGCGGGCGTCCTCATCGCGATGCCCGATGGTTTCTTCCGCGCGCACGTCCCCAACCTGCCCGCGTCGGGACGCTATGCCGTGGCGATGCTCTTCGGCGGCGAGGGGGCGGAGGGGGAGATCGAGGCGATGGCGTGCGCGGAGGGCTTCGAGCCCTTCGTGTGGCGCGAGGTGCCCACCGACCCCTCGGCCATCGGCCGTTCCGCCCGCGCGAGCTGTCCGCGCATCCGCCAGCTCTTCCTGGCGGCGCCCGACGACCTCGCGGACGAGGCTTTGGAGCGTCGCCTCTTCATCCTCCGCCGTCGCATGGAGCAGGCTTTGGGCGAGCGGCTCTTCGTCTGCTCCCTCTCCGCCCGCAGCGTCGTCTACAAAGGGCTCCTCCTCGCGCACCAGCTCGACGCCTTCTACGCCGACCTCCGCGCGCCCGACTTCGCCTCCGCCCTCATCGTGGCCCACCAACGCTACAGCACCAACACCTTCCCCACCTGGGCCCTCGCCCAGCCCTTCCGTCTGTTGGCGCACAATGGCGAGATCAACACCCTCCGCGGCAACCTCGCCGCCCTCCGCGCCCGAACCGCCGCCCTCGCCTCCCCGCTCCTGCCCGACCTCCCCGAGGCCCTCCCCCTCATCCCGCCCGGCCTCTCCGACTCCGCCAGCCTTGACGCCATGCTGGAGCTGCTCGTCCGCGCCGGGCGCGACCTCCCCCACGCGATGCTCCTGCTGCTGCCCCAGGCTTGGGGCCCGACCCACCGCATGGGCAACGACCTCCGCGGCTTCCTGGAGTACGAATCGGCCCTCATGGAGCCCTGGGACGGCCCCGCCGCCATCGTCTTCTCCGACGGTCTCCGCGCCGGCGCCGTCCTCGACCGCAACGGCCTCCGCCCCGCCCGCTACACCCTCTGCCAGGATGGCACCTTCGTCCTCGCCTCCGAGGCCGGCGTCCTCGACCTCCCGCCCGACTCGGTCGTCCACCACGGCCGTCTCCGTCCCGGCGAGATGCTCTGGCTCGACCTCCCCGCCCACCGCGTGGTGGGCGACGCCGAGCTCAAGGCCCACATCGCCCGGCGGCGGCCCTATCGCCGTTGGGTCGCGGAGAACCGCATCGCCCTGGGCGCACTCTTCGCCGAGACGGCGCCCGACCCCGTGCCCGGCGCGCTCGAACCGCTGTGGCGTCGCTTCGGTTACACCCGCGAGGCCGTCGAGGTGGGGCTTTTGCAGATGGCGAAGACCGGCCGCGAGCCCACCGGCGCGATGGGCGACGACGCCGCGCCGGCCGTCCTCTCCGACCGCCCCCGCATTCTCCCCGACTACTTCCGCCAACGTTTCGCGCAGGTTACCAACCCGCCCATCGACCCCATCCGCGAACGTTCCGTCATGAGTCTGATGACCTACGTGGGCAATCTCCCCAACACGCTCGCCGAGACCCCCGCCCACGCCCACCTTCTCAAGATGCGCCGCCCCATCCTCACCGATGCCGAGGTCGAGCACCTTGCGCGCGTCGGCGACCCTGTCTTCCGTCCCGGCACCCTGCGCCTGGCCTGGCCCGCGGGCGGGGACGGCACGGCCCTCGACGCCGCGCTCACGGCCCTCGCCGAACAGGCGGTTGCCTTGGCCTCGGGCGAGGGGCGGCGCCTCCTGATCCTCACCGACCGCGGCCTCTCCCCCGAGGAGGCGCCCATCCCGCCCTTGCTCGCCGTCGCCGCCGTCAACCGCGCCCTCGCCGAGCGGGGGCTCCGCTCGCAGACCGGCCTGATCGTCCAATCCGGCGAGGTGCGCGAGGTCAACCATGTGGCGCTCCTGTTGGCCTACGGCGCCACCGCCGTCCATCCCTGGCTGGCGTTGGCCACCGTCAGCGACCTTGCCGCTCGCGGTCGTACGGGCAACGACGCCGTCTCCGCCACCGGCAACTTCGTCGAGGCCCTCTGCCAAGGCATCCTCAAGGTGCTCTCCAAGATGGGCATCGCCACCTTGCGCTCCTACCGCTCCGCCCAGCTCTTCGAGGCGTTGGGCCTCGACCGCGCGTTCCTCGACCGTTGGCTCCCCGGCACGCCCAGCCCCGTCGGCGGCGTGGGGCTGGACGCCATCGCGCGGGACGTCCACCGCCGCTTGGAGGAGGCGCCCCGCGCCGAGCGGCGCGTCTGGGGGCCGCAGACCGTCGCCGACCTCCGCGCCGCCGTCCGCGAGGATGACTACGCCCGCTTCCGCCGCTTCTCCCAGGCCGTCGACGCCCAGGCCTGCACGCTTCGCGCTTTGCTCGCCTTCGCCCCCACCACGCCCCTTCCTCTCGACGCGGTGGAGGACGAGGCGTCCATCCTCCGCCACTTCGTCGCCGGCGCCATGAGCCTCGGCTCCATCAGCCCCGAGGCGCACGAGGCCATCGCCCGCGCCTTCAACGCCTTGGGCGCGATGAGCAACTGCGGCGAGGGCGGCGAGGATCCCGCGCGCGACGGCACCGACCGCGCCAGCGCCATCCGCCAGGTCGCCTCCGGCCGCTTCGGCGTTACGGCCTCCTACCTCCGCCACGCCAAGGACCTCCAGATCAAGATGGCCCAAGGCGCCAAGCCGGGCGAGGGCGGCCAGCTCCCCGGCCACAAGGTCGACGCCACCGTCGCCCGTCTGCGGCACGCCCGCCCCGGTCTCACCCTCATCTCCCCGCCGCCCCACCACGACATCTACTCCATCGAGGACTTCGCCCAGCTGATCCACGACCTCCGCGCCGTCAACCCCGCGGCCCGCATCTCCGTCAAACTCGCCTCCGAGGGCGGTGTCGGCACCGTCGCCGCGGGCGTCGCCAAGGCCCATGCCGACGTCATCCTCATCTCCGGGAGCGACGGCGGCACCGGGGCGGCGCCGATCTCCGCCATCCAGCACGCCGGGCTCCCGTGGGAGATCGGGTTGGCCGAGACCCACCAGACGCTCGCCCTCAACCGTCTCCGCCGCCGCGTGCGCCTCCAGGTCGATGGCGGTCTGCGCACGGGGCGGGATGTCGTCGTGGCCGCGCTTCTGGGCGCCCAGGAGTTCGGCTTCGGCACCGCCCTGCTCGTCAGCCTCGGCTGCGCGATGTGCCGACAATGCCACCGCGGCGTGTGCCCCGTGGGCATCGCCACGCAGGAGCCCGCGTGCCGCGCCCGCTTCGCCGGGGAGCCTGCGCACGTGGCGCGCTTCCTGCGCTTCGTCGCCCGCGAGACGCGCGAGACCCTCGCCGCGCTCGGTCTCCATTCGCTGGAGGAGGCGTGCGGACGCACCGACCTGCTCCGTGCCGACGCGTTGGATGACGCCCCCGCGCGTGTCGCCCACGGCGGTGCCGCCGCGCTCGACCTCTCCGCGTTGCTCCGCCGCGTGGCGCTCGCGCCGGATGACCGGCCGGCCCGTCCCGACGACGCCCCGCCCGCGGGTGCCTACGACCGCGACTGCCTCATCCCCGCCCTCGGCGGCTTGGCGGCCCTCCGTGAGGGGGAACGGCGCGAGGCCGACCTCCCCGTGCGCAACGCCGACCGCTCCGTCGGCGCCGGCCTCGCCGGCGAGATCGCCGCCTTCGCGGGTGCGGCGGGCCTGCCCGAGGGGACGCTCCGCGTGCGTCTGCGCGGCGTGGCCGGGCAGAGCCTCGGCGCCTTCCTGCCACGCGGCGTGGCGATCACGTTGGAGGGCGAGGCCAACGACTTCGTGGGCAAGGGGCTTTCCGGCGGCGTCGTGGCCGTGCGCCCGCCCGCCGACGCCACCTACGCGCCCGAGGCGAACGTCGCCGTCGGCAATGCCGTGGGCTACGGCGCCACCGCGGGGCGCATCCATGTCTGCGGGCAGGCCGGCGAGCGCTTCGCCATCCGCAACTCCGGCGCCACCCTCACCTGCGAGGGCGCGGGCGACCACGGGTGCGAGTACATGACCGGCGGGGCGGCGCTCTTCCTCGGCCCCGTGGGGGACAACTTCGCCGCCGGCATGACCGGTGGCCTGGCCTACGCCCTCGATGAGGCGGGGGACTTCGACCTCCGGTGCAACCTCGCCTCCGTCGACCTCCTGAACATCGACCCCGGCACTGAGGAGGAGCGCGCGCTTCGGGCGTTGGTGGAGGCCCACGCCGCCGCCACCGGGAGCCCCAAGGCCAAACGCCTCCTCGCCGACTGGGCCGTCTGGCTCCCGCGCTTCGTCCTCGTCCGCCCCGTCAGTCCTGCTTGTACCACTCCGGCGTGATGCCGTAGCGTTTGACGTTGTAGTTCATCATGCGCGGGGAGACGCCGAGGGCGCGGCCGGCGGCCGAGAGGTTGCCGTGGCTGCGCTTGAGGGCGTCGACGATGAGTTCGCGGGCGTAGCTGGCGACCATGACGGGGAGCGGTGCGTGGCCTTGGGGGAGAAGCGCGTTGCCGGCGCTCTCGCCGGTCTGCAGGGAGGCTGGCAGGTTGTAGCCGTGGATGGCGCCGTCGGTGGAGGTGAGGACGGCGCGCTCGATGCAGTTCTCCAGCTCACGCACGTTGCCGGGCCAATGGTAGGCCACAAGCATGTTGATGGCGGTGGTGGAGAGGCGCGTAACGCGCTTGCGGTACTTGAGGTTCGCCGCGGCCACGAAGTGCTCGGCCAGCAACGTGATGTCGCCGCGCCGCTGGGCCAGGGCGGGCAGGTGGATGGGGAAGAGGTTCAGGCGGTAATAGAGGTCCGCGCGGAAGCGGCCCTCGCGGATGAGCGCCTCGATGTCGCGGCTGGTGGCGGCGATGAAGCGGACGTCGGCGCGGAGGGTCTTGTTGCTGCCCACGCGCGCGAAGGTGCGTTCTTGCAGGAAGCGCAGCAGCTTCACCTGCGTCTGCGGGGTGAGGTCGCCCACCTCGTCCAGGAAGAGCGTCCCCCCGTCGGCCTCCTCGGCGCGGCCGATGCGGCGGGCGACGGCCCCGGTGAAGGCGCCCTTCTCGTGGCCGAAGAGCTCGCTCTCCACCAACGCCTCTGGCAGTGCCGCGCAGTTGATGGCCACGAAGGGACGGTCGGCGCGGGCGGAGAGGCGGACGATCGCGCGGGCGACGAGCTCCTTGCCCGTGCCCGTGGCGCCGCGGATGAGGACGGTGGCGTCGGAGGGGGCCACTTGGCGGATTTGGGCGTAGACGCGGCGCATGGCCGAGCTGTTGCCGATCAGTTCCCCCGGGTTCTCCGAAAGGTCGCGCAGGCGGCGGTTCTCCTCCTCCAGCGCCCGGCGCTCCTCCTGTCCCTGGAGCAACGCCGCCACCGCGCCGGCGGTGAGCGCACCGACGATTTCGAGGATCGCGGCGTCGTGGGCGAGGTCGACGTCGGGCGTCACGCGGCGGTCGATGCTCAGCGTGCCGATGACCTGCCCCCGGCTGAGGACGGGCACGCAGATGAAGGCCGTCGGCCCGTCGTCGCCGCGCGCGCCGGTGCGGTTGAGGAAGCGCGGGTCGGCGTGGATGTCGGCGACGATCTCCGGCTTGCCGGTCTTGGCGACCGTGCCGGTGATGCCCTCGCCCAGGCGGTAACGCCCCAACTTCCGCGCGGCGTCGTCCAGCCCTTGCGAGGCCTCGATGGTGAGGGTGCCGTCATGCAACAAGGCGAAGGTGCCGCGCAGCATCCCCATCTGGCGGTTGAGCACGGCGAGCACCTCGCCGAGGAGACGCTCCGGGTCGCGCTCGCGGCCGATGGCGGCGCTGATGTCGCGGACGACCTGGATGGCGGTGTCGTAGGGATGGCTCATGGTTTTGCCTGCCTTGTGCGTCGCAGTGTATCATAATCGCCGCGGATGCGTGGGGGCGTCCCCCTTGCACGAATGAAGGTGGCCCCGGCCAATTTTGGCTCAGCGGCTGATCCACCTCGGCTCAGCGGCTGATCCACCTCGGCTCAGCGGCTGATCCTGACTCTGACGCACAGTCAAGGGAGGGAGCGGAGACAAAGATGTTTGCCGTTTGCCGAGGCACGTGGTATACTTGCACCTATCGATTCAACCCGAACAGGAGTCTCAACGATGATCGTTACGACGAAGAAGCTCTTCGAGCACGCGTACGGCAAGTATGCCATTGGTGCTTATAACATCAACAACATGGAGCAGTGCATGGGCCTGTTCCGTGGGTGCATTGCGAGCAAGGCCCCCTTTATCATCCAGATTTCCAAGGGCGCGCGTTCTTACACCGACAAGCTGATGCTTGAGAACGTCATCCGCGCGGCTGACCAGATCTTCCCCGAGGCGGTCTTCGCGGTGCACCTGGATCACGGCGACGAGGCCTCCTGCATCGACTGCATCAACTCCGGCTTCTACAGCTCGGTGATGATTGACGCCTCCTCCAAGCCCTTCGACGAGAACGTGGCCATCACCAAGAAGATCGTGGACATGGCCCACGCCAAGGGCCTCGTGGTCGAGGCCGAGCTGGGCAAGCTCGGTGGCGTCGAGGAGCACGTGGCGGTGGATGAGAAGGATGCCTGCCTGACGAACCCCGAGGACGTCAAGCGCTTCGTCGAGGCCACGGGCTGCGACTCGCTGGCTTGCGCGATCGGCACCTCGCACGGCGCCTTCAAGTTCACGGGCACGCAGGGGCTGCGCTTCGACGTGCTGGCCGACATCCAGAAGAAGGTGCCCGGCTTCCCGCTGGTGATGCACGGTTCTTCCTCCGTGCCGCAGGACGAGGTGGCGCGCATCAACGCCGCCGGCGGCAAACTCGACGGCGCCAAGGGCGTGGACGACAACCAGTTCCGCCGTGCCGCCGAGCTGGGCGTCACCAAGATCAACATCGACACCGACGGCCGTCTGGTGTGGTGCCGCGTCCACCGCGAGTATTTCCGCGACCACCCCGAGAACTTCGACCTCCGCCCGATCGGCAAGATCTTCATGGAGGAGTACGCCAAGTTCATCGCCGCTAAGAACGTGAAGCTCGGCTCCGCCGGCCAGCTTGACGACGTGCGCGACTTCTGCAAGGCCAACGCCTGACCCCGACGGGGGCGCCTGAGAGAGACGGGCGCCCCCGAACCATTTTCCCAAAGGAGAGAATCATGCCCAAGTACATCATGTGTGACGGCAACGAGGCCACCGCGCGCGTCGCGTTCGCGTGCTCCGAGGTCGCCGCCATCTATCCCATCACCCCCTCCTCGCCGATGGCTGAGTTCGCCGACGAGTGGGCCGCCCGCAAGCAGACGAACCTCTGGGGCACCATCCCGCAGATCGTCGAGTTGCAGTCCGAGGGTGGCGCCGCCGGTGCGGTGCATGGCGCGCTGACCACCGGTTCGCTGACCACCACCTTCACGGCCTCCCAAGGCCTCCTGCTGATGATCCCGAACATGTACAAGATTGCCGGCGAGCTGACGCCGACCGTCTTCCATGTCTCCGCCCGCGCGCTCGCGATGCAGGGCCTCTCGATCTTCGGCGACCACGGCGACATCATGGCCTGCCGCCAGACCGGCTTCGCCTTCCTCGGCGCCTCCAGCGTCCAGGAGTGCTCCGACATGGCCCTCGTGGCGCATGCCTCCACCCTTGAGGCCAAGGTGCCCTTCGTCCACTTCTTCGACGGTTTCCGCACCTCGCACGAAGTCCAGAAGATCGAGGAGATCCCGCAGGAGACCATCCGCGCGATGATCGACGAGGACGCCGTCAACGCCTTCCGCGCCCGCGGCCTCAACCCCGAGAAGCCCACCATGCGCGGCACCGCGCAGAACCCTGACGTTTACTTCCAGGGCCGCGAGACCGTCAACAAGTACTACGAGGCCGTCCCCGCCATCGTCCAGAAGAACATGGACAAGCTGGCGGAGCTGACCGGCCGCCGCTATCATCTCTTCGACTACGTCGGCGCCCCTGACGCCGAGGATGTCGTCGTCATCATGGGTTCCGGCGCCGAGACCGTCCAGGAAGTGGTCGAGGAACTCAACGCCGAGGGTGAGAAGGTCGGTGTCGTCAAGGTGCGTCTCTATCGCCCCTTCGACGTCAAGGCCTTCGCCGCCGCCCTCCCCAAGACGGTCAAGAAGATCACGGTGCTCGACCGTTCCAAGGAGCCCGGCTCCGTCGGTGAGCCGCTTTACACCGATGTCCGCACCGCCATCGGCGACGCCATGCAGAACGGCTGGCTCGACATCCAGTATCCCAAGACCTACGGCGGCCGCTACGGCCTGGGCTCCAAGGAGTTCACCCCCGCCATGGTCAAGGGCGTCTTCGACAACATGAAGGCCGCCCAGCCCAAGAACCACTTCGCCGTCGGCATCGTCGACGACGTGACCGGCGCCTCCATCGACGTGCCCACCTTCCTCCTCAAGGACTCCGGCTGCACCGAGTGCATGTTCTACGGCCTCGGCTCCGACGGCACCGTCGGCGCGAACAAGAACAGCATCAAGGTCATCGGCTCCAACACCGACAACTACGCCCAGGGCTACTTCGTCTACGACTCCAAGAAGGCCGGCGGCCTGACGGTCTCCCACCTGCGCTTCGGCCCCAACCCGATCCACAGCCCCTACCTCTGCACCAAGGCCGACTTCGTGGCGTGCCACAACTTCTCCTTCCTTGAGAAGTACGACATGCTCTCCGCGGCCAAGGTCGGCGCCACCTTCCTGCTCCAGTCCGAGTACGATGCCAAGACCGTCTGGGAGCACATCCCCGATGAGGTCGCCCAGGTCATCATCGACAAGAAGCTGAAGTTCTACGTCGTCAACGCCGTGAAGGTGGCCCAGGCCCTCGGCCTCGGCGGTCGCACCAACACCATCATGCAGACGGCCTTCTTCTGCATCTCCGGCATCATCAAGCCCGTCGACAAGGCCATCGAGCTCCTCAAGGCCGCCGCCAAGAAGGCTTACGGCAAGAAGGGCGACGACGTCGTCAAGCTGAACTGGGACGCCATCGACGCCGCCAAGGACGCCATCGAGGAAGTCTCCGTCCCCGCCGCCCCCTCCGGCAAGCTCCGCAAGCCGGCCACCGTCGCGGCCACGGCCCCTGACTTCGTCAAGGATGTTACCGCCGTCATGATGCGCCAGGAGGGCGACACCCTCCCCGTCTCCGCCATCCCCGACGACGGCACCTGGCCCACCGCCACCACCCAGTACGAGAAGCGCAACATCGCCATCAACGTGCCGGAGTGGAACAACGCCACCTGCATTCAGTGCCTCAAGTGCTCCACCGTCTGCCCGCACGCGGCCATCCGCGCCAAGGTCGTCGATGAGGCCGCGCTGGCTGGCGCCCCCGAAGGCTTCAAGTCCGCCGACGCCAAGCCCCCCTTCAAGGGCAAGAAGTTCACCCTCCAGATCTCCGTCGAGGACTGCACCGGCTGCGGCCTCTGCACCAAGGTCTGCCCCGAGCTGCCCAAGACCGGCCGCACCCTCACCATGGTGCACTACGACCAGGACAAGCTCCGCAAGCCCGGCGAGGCCAACTGGAACTTCTTCCTCGGCCTCCCCGAGACCGACCTCACCGGCGCCCCCCTCACCGCCAAGACCTCCCAGCTCAAGCGCCCGCTCTTCGAGTTCTCCGGCGCCTGCGCCGGCTGCGGCGAGACCCCGTACATCAAGATGCTCACCCAGATCTGCGGCGACCACCTCTGCATCGCCAACGCCACGGGCTGCTCCTCGATCTACGGCGGCAACCTCCCCACCACGCCCTACTGCCAGACCGCCGAAGGCAAGGGCCCCGCGTGGTCCAACTCCCTCTTCGAGGACAACGCCGAGTTCGGTCTGGGCATGGTCATCTCCCGCGACAAGCAAAAGGCCTTCGCCAAGGAGCTCGCCGCCAAGATCGTCGCCAGCCCTGAGGCCCCCGCCGACGTCAAGACCCTCCTCCAGGAGGCCATCGACGCCGCCGACGCCCAGAAGACCGACGACGACATCAAGGCCCAGCGCGCCCGCGTCGCCAAGATCAAGGACATCGCCGCCGCCTGCGACTGCCCCACCTGCAAGAAGCTCGCCACCGTCGCGGACTTCCTGGTGCGCCGCTCCGTCTGGATCCTCGGCGGTGACGGCTGGGCCTACGACATCGGCTACGGCGGTCTCGACCACGTCCTCGCCACCGGCCGCAACGTCAAGATCCTCGTCCTCGACACCGAGGTCTACTCCAACACCGGCGGGCAGGCCTCCAAGTCCACCCCCATCGGCGCCGTCGCCAAGTTCGCCGCCGCGGGCAAGCCGCAGATGAAGAAGGACCTCGCCGCCATCTCCATGACCTACAAGAACATCTATGTCGCGCAGATCTCGATGGGCATGAACCCCGAGGCCGCCGTCAAGGCGTTCAAGGAGGCCGAGGAGTACGACGGCCCCGCCCTCATCATCGCCTACGCCCACTGCATCGCGCACGGCATCAACCTCGCCACGGGTCTGGAACACCAGAAGATGGCCGTCGAGACCGGCCACTTCCCCCTGTTCCGCTACAACCCCGACCTCGCCAAGCAGGGCAAGAACCCCCTCACCCTCGACTCCAAGGCGCCCACCAAGAAGTTCTCCGAGGCCCAGGCCCCCACCGAGAACCGCTTCAAGCAGCTCGCCAAGATGGATCCCGAGGAGGCCAAGCTCCTCTTCGCCGAGGCCGACGCGTTCTACTCCCGCAAGTACGAGTACCTCCAGGCCCTCGCCGCCCTCAACGTCTACTAAGACGCCCCGCGGCAAGCCGCCATCCAAAAAGCCCCCGGCCCCCCGGCCGGGGGCTTTTTTTGCACCATCCCCCGACTCCTCCCCCTTGCCCCCGCCGCCAATCCTCCGAGAGATGGCGGCTGCCCCTCCTCACCTCAGCCGCTAAGTCTCGGAGGGATGGCCGCCAATCCTCCGAGCCTCTCCTTCGGCACCTTGCCGTCCTTCAGGTCGTTCAGGTCCTTTCCCGCCCGAAGAACGTGAAGGACTTGGGGAATCCGAAAGACCCGAGGGACGGGGCACCGCACAAAGGTGGCCGCCGAGCCACTGTGCATCGGCGGCTGACGTACCTCGCGTCGGCGGCTGACGTTCTTGGGGTGGGGGCGTCGTCGGGTGGCGTTTCGGGGAAAGGGGGAGGTGCGCTGGGTGGAGGAGGGCTGACGGTCGCGGCGTGGGGTGGGGGCTTTTTGGTATCATTGTGGCACGCGATGGGATCAGCCATCGCACTCTTTGCGCTTTGCGCAAACAAGTTGTCCCACTGAAACTTGGAACCTTTCACACCTGGGCAACGTGTTTGGGCGAGGTGCGCCGTCCGGCGCGCCTCCTTTTCACGTCATCCAGGTAGGGCAAGTTCCAAGGCCTCAGTGGGGTGCGTGAACAAGGAGGCGTGCTTTTTATGGCGAACAACAAGGGGCTGAACCAGGCCGGCAGGGCGAAGAAGGACGAGTTTTACACGCAGCTCTCGGACATCGAGAACGAGTTACGCCATTATCGCGCGCATTTCCGGGGGAAGACGGTACTGTGTAACTGCGACGATCCGCGCGTCTCGAACTTCTTTCACTACTTCGCCTACAATTTCGAGGCGTTGGGGTTGCGCCGGCTGATCACTACGTGTTACAAAAGCCAGGAGCCGGATCTCTTCAGCATGAACACGTGCGAACGGGCGATTTGGCTGGAATATCTGGGCGACAGGAACGGAAACCGTGTCCCCGACCCCGACGAAATTGGCATCCGTCCGCTTCTGGGGGACGGGGATTTCCGTTCGGAGGAATGCGTGGGACTCCTGCGGCAGGCGGACATTGTGGTGACGAATCCGCCGTTTTCCCTCTTCAGAGAGTATCTGGCGCAACTCATCGAGCATGGGAAGCAGTTCGTGATTGTCGCCCATCAGAATGCCATTCATTATAAGGAGGTCTTCCCGTTGTTCATGCAGAACAGGCTGTGGCTGGGCTATGGGTTCCCCGGCAATGCGGGTTTCTTCATCTCAAAGTATGAGGATGTCGCTACGGCGAGCGTGCACAAGGCGGGGATGATTCGGGTCTCGGGCGTGACGTGGTTCACGAATCTGGAGATACCCAAGCGGCACGAACGGTTCGTGTCTTACCGGAACTACTCGCCGGACTTCTACCCGCGGTACGACAATTACGATGCGATCGATGTCTCCAAGACGGTGGACATACCGGGGGATTATGAGGGCGTGATGGGGGTACCGATCACCTTCATGGCCAAATACAACCCGGAGCAGTTCGAGATTGTTGGGACAAGCACCTCGGAGATGCCGCGAGGGGCGCCTTATGTCAATGGGAAAAGGATTTATGAACGCGTTCTGATCCGTTGGAGGAAGTGAGATGAAGATTGCGTTACGTCACGTTACAGTGCGTGAGCTGACGGAGGGTTACGAGGACGATGGCGATGAGGGGGTGCGCGGGTATGCGGGGAGACTCGACATCCGCCCGCCTTATCAGCGCGCGTTCGTCTACGATGGCCCGCAGCAGGAGGCGGTCATCGCGACCGTCCGGATGGGTTTCCCGTTGAACGTGATGTATTGGGCCGACCGCGAGGATGGCACCTTCGAGGTCATCGACGGTCAGCAGCGCACGCTGAGTCTGTGCCATTACGTCCAGGGCGACTTCTCCGTGTGGGATGAGACCGCGCAGCAGAGGCTCTATTTCCATAATCTGACGGACGAACAGCGCGCGCCCATTCTGGATTACGTGCTGACAATCTACGTGTGCACGGGCACGCAGAGCGAGAAGTTGGCCTGGTTCAAGACCATCAACATCGCGGGCGAGGAGCTGACACCCCAGGAATTGCGCAACGCGGTTTTCTGTGGACCGTTCGTCGCGGATGCCAAACGCTACTTCAGCAAACATGGGTGCGTGGCTTACAAAATCGGTAAGGACTACCTTGATAAGAAACTCAATCGGCAGGAGTATCTGGAGACCGCCATCAAATGGCATTCCAACGGCGCCATCGAGGATTACATGGGGCGTCATCAGCACGACGAGGACGCCGAAGCATTGTGGAAGCACTTCGAGGCCGTCATCCACTGGATCCGGGCCACCTTCACGCACTATCGCAAGGAGATGAAGAACGTGGACTGGGGCGCGCTCTATCGCGACTTCGGCGCGGTGAGGCAGGACGCGGCGAAACTCGAGAAAGAGGTTGCCACGTTGATGGCCGACAGCGACGTGACGAACAAAAAGGGTATCTACACTTACGTGCTCACGCACGATGAACGCCACCTGAGCCTCCGCGCCTTCGATGGCAACACCAAACGCGCGGTTTACGAACGGCAGGGCGGCATCTGCGCACGGTGCGGCAAGGCCTTTCCCATCGAGCAGATGGAGGCCGATCACATCACCCCTTGGTCGCAAGGAGGCCGCACCATCGACGCGAATTGCCAAATGCTCTGCCGCGACTGCAACCGCCGCAAAAGCGCCAAGTAAGCCAACTCACGCCGCGCCCGTCCCCACGTCCCCACCACTCCGCGGCGGATGGGATAGACTCCGCGGCTGACGCACCTCGCGTCGGCGGCTGATCCACCAAGACTCAGCCGCTAAGTCCCCTCGCCTCAGCCGCCGATCCTCGGAGCATCGGCGGCGGGGTGGGGAGGTGGAGCGGCGGAGAGAGGTGAAAAAAAAGGCTTGCACGGATGGGGGGGGGGTGGTACTATATATGTGTCACGTGCGGGAGTTCGCACGTATGCCAAAGGAGTACACATGAAGAGAGTCTTTGCCGCGACGTTGGTCGCATTGGCGTTCGGGACCGCGCAGGCGGTAACAATCAATTGGACTGAGGCGAGCTACGCCGCCAGCGAGAGCGAACCTTATGAGTTGCCGAACGGCTTTTATGTCAATAACAGTGCCGGCCATCTCACGGGCGCTGTCCGCGTGGTGGGTACCTTCACGCAAACCACAGGTTCCATTTACGGTTCTTTGCTGAGCTTTGGCGACAAGTCGCACGTGAATTCGCCAACGGTGTGGTTGGCTTCTAATGGTCAAATCAAGTTGGGCGTTGGGGGTGGTGAAGCCACCCCGCCTGCGGGGGTCGGCGAGGTCAATGTTTCCACGCTTTTTGATGGGAAACAGCACGAATTGGTCATGGCCGTCGACCGTGGTTCCGTCGGCAGCGGCACGCTTTCGGCCTCTCTCTTCCTTGATGGGAAGGAGATTCTGACGATTGAGAACCAAGGTGTCGGGAGTGGCGGTTGGTGGTGCTACCAAGTCGCCATCGGCAACAAGGTCTCGATGGAAGAACCGCTCAATGGCATGACCATCGAGGAGGCCCAGCTTGCCTACACTGACGCTTCCATCGCGGACATCCGCAAGGCTTACGCGATTCCGGAGCCGACAGCCTTGGCGTTGCTGGCCCTTGGCGTGGCGGGCGTGGCGCTTCGGCGCCGCGTGGCGTGAGCGTGCACGTCAATCGGTCAACCAAACAAAAGAGCCCTTGGCCGGAAGGATGGCCAAGGGCTCTTGTTGTTTGGTTGGGGGCAACGCCTCAGACGAGGCGGGTGAGGAGGGATTGCGCGAAGGCGCGGAGGGTGGGGGCACCGTCGGGGAGCGGGGCGAGGGCGTTGAGGGCGGCTTGGGTGTGGGTCTCGGCGAGGTGGCGGACGCGCTTCGGGCCGAGGAGGCGGAGGGCGTTGAGGCCGTCGCCGGCGTCGGCCTGGGCGGTATCGAGAAGGTCGTCGACGAATTGGAAGGCGAGGCCGACCTCGCGGCCGTAGTCGGCGAGGGCCGTCTGCACAGGGGCGGGGGCGTCGGCGGCGATGGCGCCGAGGAGGCAGGGAAGGCGGATGAGGGCGGCGGTCTTGAAGGCGTAGACGCCGTAGAGCGTGGTTTCGTCCCAGGTCTCGGGAGGTTGCTTGGCGGTGGCGAGGTCGGCGACCTGCCCATCGACGACCAGAGTGGCGGCCGAGGCGAAGGGACCGAGCAGGGAGGCGGCGCGGCGGCACCCGGCCAGTTGGCCGAAGGCCATAGCTTGGAGGCGGTCGCCGACGAGGATGGCCAGATCCTCGCCGAACTTGGTCCAGACGGAGGGCTGGCCGCGCCGCTCGGTGTCGTTGTCCATCGCGGGGAGGTCGTCGTGGACGAGGGTGTAGCAGTGGAGGAGCTCGACGGCGATCGCGGCGCGTAGGGCGTCGGAGCCGGGGCCCGTCTCCCCGCCGCAGGCCTCGGCGCAGAGGAGGGCGAGGCTGGGGCGGACGCGCTTGCCGCCGCCCATGACGGCATGGGCGAGGGCTTGGTCGAGGGCCGAGGCCGCCTCCCCGGGCGGGGGCAGCGCGTCGCGGAGGGCGGCCTCGATGGTGGCGCGGGTGCGCGCGAGGGCGGCGTCGAGCGTCTCCACGGCGGTCACTCCGCGACGGCGGCGGCGATCATGTCGCCGACCTGCTCGGTGGTGAAGCCCATCTCGTTGGCGAGCTGGCTCTTCATCCTGGGGGTGACGGCGGCGATGGCGCGGGTGATGGCGCGGGATGCCTCGGCCTCGCCGAGGTGTTCGAGCATCATGGCGCCGGCGCCGATGGCGGCGATGGGGTTGATGGCGTGCTTGCCGGTCCACATGGGGGCGGTGCCGCCGATGGGCTCGAACATGGAG
>CASEMS010000014.1 GCA_949288955.1 uncultured Lentisphaeraceae bacterium | reverse complement strand
CTCAGACACCCTGGCAACGCCTCAACGCCCTCCTTCCCCAACCGCCGCCACCCCACCTCAATGCCATCCTCCTCCGCCAACAGTGCGAGAGAACCCTCCGGAGGCTCTTTATGACGCAACATCCCTGACTTCTTCCCCCCCCTTTCCTCGGGGCGGCATGCCGCCCCGAGGAAAGGGGGGCTCGGTGCACTTTTCAATGACACATCCAACCAACCACCTATCCCTCCTTCGGTGCACTTTTCAATTGACACATTACGAGTGGAACGGTGTTTTTCACGTTCATTTTAACCTTCTTTCCATTGTTGAGGCCATCGCCAGGCGAGGCCTCGGTGTTCACTCGATTCACGGCCACACAACGGCCGCGCGGCAACCATGCCGATGGGTTAGGCCTTGACCTCGTAAGTGTCGCTCACGCGCTCGTACACGAGCGTAAAGGATTTCGCGCCACCTTTCGCGCCGGATTCGCGGACGAGGCGGAAACAGCCCAGAAAACGATAGCGCGTCGTCTTCTCGGCAATGTCCGTGCCGAAGACGATGAGGTTCGGATACTTCTCCAGCGTCTCCAACTTCCGCGCCGTGTCGCACGTGGCGCCCGCGCGCGCCAGCCAGGTTTCCGTCAGGCGCGTGCCGTTTTCGGAAAGGACGTTCGCCCAATCCTTGTTCTTGTCGTTGAACTGCTCCATCACGCGCACATCGGCGGGATCCCCCTCGCAGAAGACGGGGAACCAGACTTGGGCCGCGTCGGCCTCCAGGGGATAAAAGACCCTTTGGTGCCCTCCGGGCGCGAGGTGTGCACCGAAAAAGGAATTGAGCACCTCCACATGGGTGTGCTTCGCTTCCGTCTCTCCGACTTTCAGGACAATTGGCGGGGCCATTGCGTGTCTCCTTGGTTGTTGCTCGGATGGAGGCACGAAAAAAGGCGTGCCTCCGTCTGACCTGTTTCCAACGGGGGCCTACCACAGCATTGAGAGAAAACAGCACGGGAGAGTACACGCCAAGGGATGACCCCGACGCGCCTCCGCAGTACTTCGTCCTCTCGTGGAAATGTGGTAGTTCCCGTTGAACGAAAGTATGCGTGAACGCATCGTTATGCGTCTGAGACGCGGCAGGAGGTCGCCGACAGGCGGAGACACTGCCCCAACTCAAACTATGTGCCTAATAGTATATACCTTTTGTCCCATTCTGTCAATCTTCGACCACACCGCGCGGCCGCGAATTGGCACCTGCAGAAGCAAAAAAGCCCCCGGTCTCGGGTGAGATCGGGGGCGAGTGGGTGAGGTGTGGCGCATCGCCGGGGAAGGCTTTTGGGGCGCCGTGTTCGGCTTAGTGTTTGTTTGGCGGGGTCTGACCGAGGGCGCGGAGGGCGCGGCGGGCATTGCGGCGCACGTAATCGCGGTTGAAGTCGTCCGAGTTGTCGCAGAGATCGAGGCAGTGGCGGAAGGCGTCCACGGCTTCGTCGGTGCGGCCTGCGGCGCGGAGGTCGCGGGCGAGCCAGTAGGCGGCGAGGCAATCGGTGGGGCTTTGCGCGAGGAGGGCTTCGCGGCAACGGATGGCTTCGGGCCAGTCATGCGTCTTTTCCGCCAATTCGGCGAGTCTTGCTTTGGACTCGGCCTGGCCGCGGGCGTCGGCTTCGCGGAGAAGCGTTTTGGCGTGGGTGGGGTTGGCCTCCTCCTCGCGTTCGGCGAGGTCGAGGAGCGCGGCGGGGTGATGGCGTTGCGCGGCGACCACCAGGAGGTCGAGCGAGGGCGTTTCGTGGGAGACGTCCACCCAAAGCGGATTCCTTGGCTCCACGGAGCACCACGAGGGCAGATGTGCTTCGCCAAAGGCGGCCAAGTTTCCTTCCGAGAGCGCATGGAGTGCCTCGGGGCGACCTGCGGCGGCTGCGAGGGCGGTCCACGACAATGCGCGCTCCAGCGAGCGTTCCACGCCGTTGCCATCCCGATAGAGGAGGGCGAGGCACCATTGGGCGAAGGGGTAACCCGCGCAGGCCGCGGCGCGGAGCCATTCGACCGCCTCGGGCGGGATAGGCGTCTCGGCATCGTCGTCGCAGATGGGCTCAGCGGCGGTGTCGGGCGCGGTGTACCAACCGGCGCGCCGGAAGGCTTCGCGACAGAGGAAGAAGGCATGGCGGCTCGGGACGGCGAGCGGCCACGGTTCGCGTGAGTGCACCATAGGCGCGGAGACGCCTGCGGGCAGACGCCCTTCCAGGCGCATCACGGCGAGGATTGCGCGAGCCGTCGCGTCGCAATCCTTCAAGCCTGCGAGATGGCGGGCGGCCTTTTGGTCGTCGTATTTCTCATAGGCGGTGCGCCCCAGGCGCAGCCGCGCCGACACATCGCCCAAACCCGCCGCGGCCTCCAGCAAGGCTTCGATACGCGCGTCGCGCAAGGCTAGGCGCCGCATGGACAGACAGCGCGGCCACGCCATCATGGCTTTCTCCAGACGGTCGCGTTCGGCCTCGATTGCCTGCACTTCGGCCAGACAACCTTCGATTGTCCCGGGGAGCGGCGCCTTGGCTAACGCCGCTTCTTCGGCGGGGATGTTCACCGCCTCGCGCGACACCTCCTTGCCGCCGACCACGCGCACCAACTCGCGCACGACCTCGACCGCGCGATCGGAATCCTTCTGCACTTTCGCCCGCCACTTTTCCGGCTCGAAGAACTCCTCGGCGGAGATCATGCCCTCCACGCCGTCGCCCAGAAGGCCGTCGGGGTCGTCTTCCTCCAGGCACGTGCTCAAGTCCTCCCGTTCATCGGGGGAGAGTTGCCGCAACAGGCCATAGTCCACTTCCTCGAAAATCTCAGAGGCTTGGGCGAGCGGGATGCCCGCCTCCGTCACAGCATACCATTGTCCATTGTGTTCCGTCGTCATTGTCGTGCTCCTTTCACTTTGGGTTGGTCAATCCTCAACGTGCCGGGGTTCGCCCAACCGATCGAGCGCTTGGGCGGCCGCCTGCTTGACATAAATGACACTGTAACTGCCGACGATCGGCAGGTCGAGACAGCGCCGGAAGGCCTCCACGGCCTCCGTCTCGCGCCCCTAGGCTCCGGGCGTCTTCTTGGGCGCGTCGTGGCAACCGAGGGCTTTGAGGGCCTCTTGGGCTTTGTGGCGCATGAAACCGTATTGGTAGCCGACGAAGTTGCCGCACAGGTCGAGGCAACGGCGATAGGCGGCCTCGGCGTCGGCGAGGCGCCCCACCGCTTGGAGGGCGGCGCCGTAGCGATAGACGGCGCAGCAATCGCCGGGGTGCGCCTTGGCCTCGGCCTCCCTCATGCGGAGGGCCATCGCCACGTCCTGCCCGCTCTCGGCCAACTCGGCGAGATCCTGCCGCACCTCCGTCCGACCGCGGGCGAGGGCCTCCTGGAAGAGTGCCTTGGCGCGCGCGGGGTCGTGGCGCGCCGTCCGGCGGGCGACGACGACGAGCGCGGCGGGATTGTGGCGTTTCGCGGCGAGCGCGAAGAAGTCAAGGTCGGGGTCTTCGCCGCGGAGCCCGTCCCACAGCGGGTTGTGCGTCTGCACGCCGCACCACGGGGGGAGGGCGGCATCCCCGGCGTCTTGCCGCAAGGCCGCCAACTCGCCGAGTGCCTCGGGACGCCCGGCGGCGGCCGCGGCGGCGAGCCACGTGCCCGCGCGCTCCGGCGAACGCGCCACACCCACGCCTTCCTTGTAGAGGCGGGCGAGCCACCATTGGGCGAAGGGATAGCCCGCGCGCGCCGCGCCTTGGAGGCGTTCGACCACGCCGCAATCGACGTGCGCCTTCCAGGCATCCTCAGCGCCCTGAGGCGACGCGCCCGCGCGCTTGACGGCCGCGAGGCAGAGGCCAAACGCCTGGCGGCTCGGGACGGCGAGCGGCCACGGGTCTCCCGCCCGCACCTCGGGCGCCAAGACGCCCTTGGGCAAGCGGCCCTCCAGCCCCATCACGGCGAGGACCGCACGCGCCATCGCGTCGCGATCCTCCAACCCCGCAAGGCGGCGGACCGCCTCCGCGTCGTCGTGACGCTCGTAGGCCTCGCGCCCCAAGCGTACCCGCGCCGACACATCGCCCGCCGCCGCCGCGCCATCGAGCAAGACGCGGATCCGCGCGTCGCGCAAGACCAGCCGCCGTTCGCGCAGGCAACGCGGCCACTCCGCCGCCACCATCTCCAGGGCCAGCCGGTTGCGCTCGGCCTCGACCGCCCGCACCGCCTCCCAACACCCCGTGGCCGTCCCGGGGTGCGGCACCCGGGCGAAGGCTTGCGCCTCGGCGGGGATGTTCACCGCCTCGCGCGCCACCACCCGCCCATCGGCCACGCGCACCAACATGCGCACCGCCTCGACCGCGCGGGCGGATCTCGCCTCGACGGGCTCCCCGTGCTTGCACGCCGCGAAGAAACATTTGGCGAAGGCCTGTTCCTCCGCCTCCACGGGCGTTGGCATCAGGCCCGCGCGTTGGCGCAGCCCTTGCGCCAATTCCTTGCGTTCAAGCGTCTTCAGCGGCCGCAGCAAGCCATCCGAGCCTTCCTCAAAGACGAGCGTCGCCTTGTCGAGCGGGATGCCCACCGCTGTTACAGCGTACCATTTCCCATTCCGTTGCGCAGACATGGTCCCCCTCCCTTCAGGCCTGTGCCGGGTACGTGGCGCGCAGATGCTCCAAGACCTCCCGCGCGTAGCAATCCAGGTCGGCCTCGGTGTATTCCTGCGGCGCAAGCCCCCGCTCGGCCAGCCAGACGAAGTGCGCCTTGGGCACATGCGAGAAGCGGTAACCGTTGGCGATTGCCTCCCGCGGCCCCGACCAACCCAACCCCAACGCGAAAGGCACCCTCCGCCCGGCCACCACCGGCATATAATGCTCCGGCGGAAAGCCCCCACCGGGATCGCCGAACGAAACGTGCTCCACCGCCCTCAGGCAGACGCGCAGGAAGTCCGCCGCCGCCGCGCCGTCCCCCCGCCGTTCCGCGCACAACGCCAGCTGATAGGCCACGATGGGGTCGCTCCCATTGAAACCCTTCTGCAGCCAGCCTTCCGCCTCGTCCGGCAGATGGCGCACCAAGAGCAGCCAGAGCCCGAACGTCCGGCACGCCGCCCCCGTCGCCGCCGCCCGGCGCAACAACGCCTCCGGGTCGCCGAACGCGCACGCCCCGCCACCCCCCATCCGTGCGCACGTCAGCAACGCCCTCGCGTGCCCCGCCGCGGCGGCCTGGCGCAACGCAGCCTCGCGCTCCGCCTTCGGGGTGTCCCGCACCTGCTCTTCCCACACCTCATACCACGCGTCGGGCAAATCGGCCTCCACGGCCAACCTCAACAGCCGCTCGTCGCGCCTGTCCTCCGGCAAGGCCGCCATCTCGGCGCCCCACAGGCCGGCCACGTCGCAACCGTCGGCCAGACCCACGCGCACCATCGCCTCATGCCAACCTTCGCGGTTCGGCACGGGCGCAGGCCAGCCTCCGGTAATCCGGACCCAGTTCTTGAGATAGGCATTGAGGGCTTGGAAGAGGGCGAGCCTGGAGGCAGGGTCGCCGTTTCGCGCACCGAGCGCGAGAGAATCCCAGTCGGTATCCGCCGGGGGGTGAGAGGAAAACATACGTTACCTCGTCTTTCTCGGAGCAGACGCTCCGCTAGTTGTTTGCAACCCGTCGTGGGTCGCCGATCAAGCGCTTTCGCGCAAAAACCTGTTTGTGCTCACGCACAACAGCTCATAACTGTCCACCATTATACCAAAATCGCCGAGATATTCAATCCCCAAAAGAGCGGCGACGGGCCGCCCCCGAATCCTGGGCGGATCGGCCCCCACCCCAAAACGGATTGGCGGCCAAGTCTCCGAGGATCGGCGGCTGAGTCTCCTTGGGGTAGCGGCGGAGTCGCTTTGGGGTGGCGGCGGATGGGGGAAGGGAGGGGAGTGGGTTCTCGGAGGACTGGGGGCTCCGCCCCCAAGACCCCCGGCAGGGTGCAAGACACCCTGCACCCCCGGGCGCGTCCTGCGGACGCGCCTGACCGCTCGCCGCAGTTGGGATAGGCGTCTGGGGCGGCTGGGAGGGTGGCGTGCGGCGGGGGCGGCTTGGGAGGCGTCAGAGCATCCAGGGGGCGAAGGTTTCGCGGGGCAGGGGGGTGACGGGGAGCTCGGTGGCGGCGGTGGGGGTGACGTGGCGGACGATGACCTGGGCGAGCGCGCCGCGATCGCCGTAGGCGGCGACGATCTGGGCGGCGCGATGGAGGTCGCCGGGGGGGATGTCGCCGAGGATGACGGCGGTGGGGCCGGGGACGTTGACGGTGTGGAGGATGGCGCGGCCTTGGCGGGCGAGGGCTTTCAGGGCTTGGTTGTCGGCGCGGTTGCGGCCGACGATGATGCGCCCGCCCTCGGGGAGGCGGAAGTGGCGGGAGAAGCGGAGGAGGGCGACGTCCTCGACGGCGGGGATGCCGGGGGTGTGGTCGAAGAGGTCGCGCAGTTTGCGGCAGTAGCCTTTCTCGGTGAGGAGGCAGCCGCCGGCGGGGGAGGGGAATTGGGTGAGGCCGAAGCGTTTGGCGAGGGCGAGCTGCTCGGTGCGTTGGCGGCCTTGGATGGCGCCGAGGCGCTCACGGTCGACGCGGCCCTCCAGCTCGGGCTCGGTGGGGTCGAGCAGGCGGGCGGAGAGGGGGCGGAGGAGGCGCCCGGCGAGCCCCGAGGCCTCGGCGACGGTGGCGAGGCTCTTGCGGTTCTGCGACATGGGGCGCTGGTTGAGGACCTCTCCGGTGGAGACGAAGGCGTAGCCGCCCGCGCGCATGAATTCGCCGGCGCGGCGGATCATGGCGGCGTGGCAGTCGATGCAGGGGTTCATGGCGCCGCCGAAGCCGTGCGGGGGGTGGCGGACGAGGGCGAGGATGTCGGCGGAGAAGTCGACCTCATGGAGGGTGACGCCGAGCTGGCGGGCGGCCTGGCGGGCGGGGGCGGCGTCGAAGAAGGGGCTGACGAAGACGATGCCTTCCATGGCGATGCCTTGGTCGCGCAGGAGGCAGACGGCGAGCATGGAGTCCAAGCCGCCGGAGAGGAGGGAAAGGCCGCGGGTGTCGCTCATGGGAGGGGGTGGGGTTAGGGGCGGCGGCCTGCGCGGGCGGCGACCCAGGCGTGGAGTTCGGAGAGGTCGGCGCGCCAGGCGGCGGGCTCCTCGCGGCGGGCGAGGAAGAGACCGTAGAGATGGAGGAGGGCGTCGACGTAGAAGGCGGCGCGGTCGAGGCGTTCGTCGACCTCCAGCTTGCGCTTGGGGTCGGCGGGGTCGGCGGCCTTGGGGGCGCCGGGGCGGTTGAGGGAGGGGAGGCCTTGGAGGGCGTCGGGCTCGGCGCCGGGGGCGGGGGCCTCGCTTTCCTTGCGCAGGGGGTCGACCTTCATGGAGCGGAGCGCGAAGTCCTGCGCGTCGACGGTGGCGGAGACGACCCAGTCGTTGCGGGTGAGGGTGAGCTTGGCGCGGCGGAGGCGCTTGCCGTTCCAGAGGGCGATGCCGAGCTCGGGGGAGTCGAGGGGGGTGCCGTTGCGCAGGAGGGTCTCGTGGCAGCCGGGGGCGTCGTCGCCGGAGACGGTGAGGGGGCCCTCGAACATGAGGCCGCAGCGCGCGCCGTCGAAGTCGAAGGTGGCGCCTTTGCGCTCCCAGCGGTGGAAGAGCCAGGTGAGGAACTCGGCGCCGAGGGCGTTCTCGGCGGGGGCGGGGCACTCGGGGTTGGGCGTGAGGGGGAGGCGGTCGAGGGCGTTGGCGTCCAGGCCGCGCAGGCGGTAGGCGGCGCTCTCGGGGCAGCAGAGCACGGGCATCATGCCGACGGTCTCGCGGAAGAAGGGGCAGAGCAGCTGCATGGCGCGGTCGTTCATCGCCGCGGCCAGGAGGCGCCCGCGGCGGAGGTCGACGGCGCATTCCATGGAGGCGAAGGCGGGCTGGGCCTCCCGGAGGAGAGCCTCGGCGACGCGCTCGCGCACCTCGGTCTTGGCGGCGCGGGGGAGGAACTCGACGCCGCGGGCCTTGCGCTCCACCTCCAGCTCGGCGAGGATGGCGGCGCGGAGGTAGCTCGGCGGCACCTGGCGGCGGGCCGTCACGTGGGCGAGCCAGAGCCAGTCGCCGCGCCAGCAATGCGCCTCGGAGAGGTCGCCGTCGAGGGCGTGGCAGGGGCCGGCCCACCCGTGGATGGGCTGGTCGCCGGTGAGGGTCTTGAGGGGCGGCAGGGGGCGCGCCGCGAAGCGCTCCATCGCGGTGGGCTCAAGCCCCTCGGGGAGGAAAAAGGCGTGGAAGGAAAGCGCGCCGCTCTCGAAGCCCATGTGTCACTTCTCCGGTTCGTCGGCCAGGCGCTCACGCAGGCGCACCAGCCAGATGGTCAATTCATACAGCACGCACATCGGCACGGCCATGACGATCTGCGAGAGCGGGTCCGGCGGCGTCAGGAACATCGCCACCACGAAGATGAGGATGATGGCCGCCCCCCGCCGCGCCCGGAGCGTCTCCGCGCGGATGATCCCCAGCCACCCCAGCGCCAGGAGCACGAGGGGGAACTGGAAGGCCAGCCCAAAGGCCAGCAGCACCTTCAGCACAAAGGCGATGTAGGCGTCGGCCTGGAGGATCGTCACCGGCACGTGCATCCAGGCGTTCAGCGCCAGCAACGCCTCCAACGCCAACCTCAGCGTGAAGCTGAAGCAGAGCCACACGCCCCCCAGGAAGAGAAAGACCCCCGCCCCCAGCGTGAAGAGGATGAGGTTGCGCTCGTGCCGCCGCAGCCCCGGGAAGACGAAGCGGGCGATGAAATAGAGCAGCGCGGGCAGCGCCACGATCGTCCCGCCCCACAGCATCGTCGTCATGAAGAGCGAGAAGCCGGTGCCCACCTCCAGCCCCTGCACCGAGACCCCCTGCTCCTCCAGGCCCGCGGCCCGCAACGGCCACTGCAGAAGGGCGATGACCTTCGGCGCGAAGGGCGCCACGATGAGCATCCCCGCCACCCACGACAGCGCGCAGCGCACGATGCAGTCGCGCAAATCGATGAAGTGCTCGATGAAGGGCCGCGGCGGGTCCAGCTCATCCTCACGCAGGCGATCCTCCTCCGTCTCCGAGAAGCAATGCCTGAAAGCTGCGGCGAGACGGCCCTTGTCAGCCACGGCGCGCCTCCTTGGCGGGGGCCTTGGGCGTGGGCGAGAGCCCGAGCGAACGCGGGCGCGCGCCATCCGGCGCCGACGCCGCCGGCGCGGGCGGAGGCTCGGGCTCGGGGGCGGGCTCGGGGGGCAGGCCGCCGGGGACGGGCTCCGCGCCCCAATCGTCGTCGGGCGAGGCGACGGGCGGCGCGCCGAAGGCGGCCTCCACCTCGTCCAGCGTGTCATTCACCTGGCGCGCCAGCTCCTCGTCGGTGGGCGCCAGGCGGTCCAGGTCGGAGGTGGCGGCGTTGAGGCGGTCGTCGAACTGCTGATCCATGGTCATCACCTGGCGCTTGAACTCGTCGCTGGCGCGGCGGAGCACGCCCATCCAATGGCCCACCTTGCGGGCCGCCTGGGGCAGCTTCTTGGGGCCCAGCACGATCATCGCCACCACGAGGATGACCAGGGTTTCCGTGAACGACATGGCGTCTTCCGAGGGCACGCGGGCGGGCACGCGGGGGCCGCACGCCCCCGCGCGCCACGGCGCGCGGCCTTACTTGTAGGGGACGAACTCGGCGCGGCGGTTCAGCCGATAGGCCTCCTCGTTGTGCTCGGGGACGGCCGGCTTCTCCTCGCCGAAGGCGCGCGTCTGGATGCGGGCCGGGTCGATGCCATAGGCCACGATGTAGTCGCGCACGCCGCCGGCGCGCTGCTCGGAGAGCGAGAGGTTGTACTCATTGGAGCCGCGCTCGTCGCAATGGCCCTCGATGACCATGACGTGCTGCGGGTTGTTCAGCAGGTACTGCGCGGCGGCGTCCGCCTTCGCCAGCTCGTCCACCGGCAGCGTGTAGCTGTCGAAGGTGAAGAGGAGCGGCTCCAGCCCCGCGTCGCTGATGCGGGTGTAGCGATCCTCGAAGTTGCCGGTGCCGGCGGCGGGGTCGGCGAAGGCGCCCACGTTCGGGTCGTTGGGGTCGAAGCCCGCCGCGTTGGGATCCACCGCCGCGTCGCCGGCGGCATCGTAATAGGCGTCCTGGCCCGCGCCGGGGGCGGCCTTGCCGCTCTTCGTGGCGCACCCGCAGACGGCCACCGCGGCGGCGGCCAGAAGCGCGATTGCGAGGGGAGTCTTCATGTCCGTGTTCCTTCCTTTACTTGCTCCAGGCGGGGTTCTGCCACTGCGTGCCCGCGCCGGAAAAGGGTTTGTAGGGGGCGTCGCCGCGCTCGGCGGCGTCCAGCACCCACACCGAGGTCTCGCGCCCCTGCGTGCGGGCGGCCACCACATGGCGGCCATCCGGCGCCCAGGAGGGCGACTCATACTGATCGTTCATCGGGGTGAGGAAGCGCACCGACTCCTCCCCCCGCGCCGGGTCGATCACCGCGATGCGATAGGGCGCCCCACGCTTGGTGGCGAAGACGATGCCGCCCTTCCCCCAATCCGGCTGCACATTCTCCCCGCCCCGCAGCGTCAGGCGGCGCGTCGCCTTCGTCGCCACATCCACCACATACAGCTGGGGCGACCCCGAGCGGTCGGAGACGTAGCAGATCTGCCGGCCATCCGGGGACCAACAAGGGCTTGCCTCCGCCGCCAGCTTCGTCTCCGTCAGGCGCGTCAGGCGGCGCGTCGCCACATCCATCACGTAAAGCTCCGGGTTGCCCTGGTGGGAGAGGATGAGCGCCACCCGCCCCGGATCCGTCGGCGAGGGCACCGCGCCCGTGCTCAACCCACGGAAGTCCGCCAGCTTGCGCACCGCGCCCGAGGCCACGTCCGCCACGAAGACCGCCGGGTAACCCAACCGATAGCTCGTGAAATAGACCTCCCGGCCATTCGGCGCCCAACGCGGCCCCACGATCGGCGCCCCGTCGCGCGTCACCCGGCGCAGATTGTGGCCGTCGTAGTCGCACACATAGAGATCCTCGATGGCCGTGCCGTCGCGGCGCGTCCCCGACTTCGCCACCAACGCCAGGCGGCTCTGCGCGATGCCCTTCTCGCCGGTGGTCGCGCCGACGATCGCGTCCGCCAGCTCATGGGCATGGCGGCGCGCCTGCGCCGCGTCGGCGGCCTGACGCTCCCACGCGAAGCGCCTGCCCGGCCACTCCACCGTCAGCCGCTCAGCCACCCCATCCGCGCCCGAGACCGCGCCCCCCACGCGCACCTGCGCCGCGCCCGAGGCCAGACGATACCACCCGCACCGCGCCAGATCGTTCCGCAACGTCCGCACAAAGGCCTCGCCGCCCGCGCCGCTCCCCTGCGCGCCAAGCGCAAGCGACTGCCGCGCAACGCCTTGCACCGTCACGTCAATCACCGGCGCCGCCGCCGGGCAAAGCCCCGCCAACGCCACGACCAGCAAGCCAACCACACATCGTCTCATGTCCCTTATCATACCACAAAACGCCCCCGCCTTGCCCAACACCACCGATGGCACCGAAGACTTGGCGGCCGACACAAGGTGGATCAGCCGCCGATCCGGGGAGAGTCAGCCGCCGATCCTCCACGGGTCGGGGGCCGATCGACTGAGGGGAACCCAAGGGGGCGCGGGAGGCTTGCGGGCTCCGCCGGTCGCTCTGCGGGCTTCGCCCGCTGACCGCTCCCTACCGCCCTCGCCTCCCGCGCTGCCCGTTGTGATTGTCCTCCGTTGTGCTGTGGCGGTCTTCCCCTCTGGCAGTCCTGTCGGCGGTAGCCGACCCCCAATCTGCCCCAATCTGCGCAATCTGCGGTTTCCCCTCGCCGTCCCTCCCGTCCTGCGCGGGCACGCCCGCGCCCTCCTTTGTGCCCGTTGTGCCCGTTGTGATTTTCTCCCCGTCGTGCTTCGTGTCCCCCCGTGTTTCCCTTTGTGGACTTCGTGATCTTCCCCTCCCCCGGCGGGGCAAACGAAAAGGCCCCGGGCGCGATGCGCCTCGGGGCCGAGGGTATGTGATGAGTACAATCAGGGTGTGGTGGGCGCGGTAACGCGCGCACCGAAGAGCACCGTGTCCTCGCCCTCCGGCAACGGGAAGGCGATCGTTACGACGCCGCCATTGTCCGCGGGGGCCGCGACCGCCTCGCCGAGGGCGCCAGCCGTGTCCGACGCCCGCACGAGCGCAACGGCCGCGCCCTCACGGAAGGCCGCGCCCGACGCGCCGGAGACCTTCACCGTCACGGAGACCTGGCCGTCGGCCACGTCGATCGCCGTGATGCCGAAGGCGTAATCGACCGTCAGCGTCTTGGCCTCGGCGTCCGCGGAGACGATGCCCGTGAAGCACTCCAACGCCTCCAGGGTCGGGTTCTTGACACCCTCGGCGAAGCGCACCGCCACCTCACCGGTCAGACCGGCCTCGGTCGCCGCCTCCACGAGGAGCGCCTTCTGCGCCTCGGTCGCCTCGACGCCCTCCTCGAAGGTCAGGCTCAGCTCGACGCGGCGGACGTAGAGGCCGTCCGCCTCCGCCGACAGCACGGCGTCCGAGGGCAAGCCCTCCGCCGTGAAGCCCTCGGCGGTGGCCGGGCCCGTCGTCCACGAGACGAGGCGGGCATCGTAAGGCGCCTCGGGCAGCCCCGCCACGGGGACGGTCGCACCCTCGGCCACGGTGACCGCGTCGAAGACCGCCGTGCCGACCGTCAGCGACGCGCCCGCGCAGAGGTTGATGGTGCCCGTGACCGTGCCGCTGTTGGCATAGGCCGCATGGACATTGAGGGCACCGGCGGAGGTGTCGATGCGTAGCGTGCCAGCCTCCGTGACAACGATCTTACCCGTGCCGAAGGCCGTGGACGTGCGCACGTCCACCTTGCCCGAGACCGTCGTGCCACCGGAATAGGCATTCTCGCCGAGGACATAGATGTAGTTGCCATCGTCGGCGTAACGAAGCGTCAGGACGCCATCTTCCTCGCGGATACTGCCACGGACATCGTAAGCGTTGTTGCCACCGCCATCAAAGACGAGCAGCCCATGGCCGATGATGTCGCCATTGAGATTCGTGTTGTTGTTGTAGAGCGAACCTTGCAGGTGGGCAGCCTGGCCATCCGAACCGTCGTTCTCAATCCGAATGGTCGGGTTGATCTCATACCCATAGGCTCCGTGTCCACGCTCGAACTGGAACGTGCCGCCCTCCCGGAGCAGGATCGTGGCATTCGCGTCCGACAAGGGCCCGGCCCAACCGCTCAGATAAATCCTGCCGGAACCACTGGCGACAAGGTTCGGGATGTCCTGATAGGTGTTACTGGCCGTGGTCGGCAATTCCAACGTACCGTTGCGCACCTCGATGGTGGGCGTGACGGCGACGCCACTGTCCAGCCGCCACGTGCCTGCGCCGGTCTTGACGAGGGTGCCGGAGCCGGAGAGGGCGGGAAGGGTAACGGAACCAGAGGGGATCTCGTAGGTCAGCGTGCTGTCGATGACGGCGCCGACGGGAAGGGTGAGGGCGGCGGAGGAGGTGGCCAGCGGCCCGGCGACCGTCAGCGCGGCGGGGGCAAAGCCGCCCTCGGCGGGCTCCGCCAACGTGAGCGTATGCTCGGAGGCCTCGACCGTGAAGGCCTTTAGGGCATCCGGCGACCCCGTCAGCGTAACATCGGCCTCGGCCTTGACGATGGCCTCGGCGACGTCGCCGGCCACGGCGACCCACTGCACCGAGTCGATGGGCGTCTGCGTGCCGTCGAGCCACGCGGCGTCGAGCCAATCACCGGACTCCGTCAGGGTGGTGCGCCACGGCTGCGCCAAGGTCTTGCCCAGCGCATAGCGCACGGTGCCGCCGAGAGTCGCCGTGTAGAGGGTGAAGCCCTCCTGCTCGGGGAAGGTGAGCGCGGTGCCCTCCGGCGCCACGATCAGGATGGGCGCGGTGTCGTCGCCCAAAGTCAGGTCGCCGAAGTCCAGCGCGAACGTCGCGTCCTCGACGGTCACCGCGCCCGAGACGGTCAGCCCCTCGGGCGCGACGACCAGCCTGGCGCCCGCGCCGAAGGCGACCGCGCCCGCGACGGTGCCGTGGCCGCCCAGCGCGCCCGCGACCTCCACCGGCTGCGCCACCGTGAGCGCGAAGCCCTCATCGAAGGTCAGGCGGCCCGTCTCCGTGACGATGACGGCGTTCGCGTTGAGCGAGCCGGGGCCGACGAAGCGGTAATCGCCCGCGATGGTGATCACGTCGGCGTTGATGGCCGTGGAGAGCGAGACGGTCTCCTGCGCGGCGTTCGCGCCGAAGGTAACGCGGTCGCCCTCCTTGAAGTTCGGCAGACCGGCGGCCCAATCGGTGGCGCCGTCCGCGGGCGTCGCCCACGCCTGCTCCTCGGGCTTGACGACATAGAGGCCGTCCGCTTGGCAAAGCAGCGTGTATTCCTCGGACACCCCCTCCACGACGAAGGCGTCCGGCGTGCTCGGTCCGTTGTTCCAGGAGACGACCCGCACCTGCGCCTGGCCGCCCTCCGGCCAGACGAAGCCCGTGATGGGGACGCGCTCCGCCGAGACGGTGAGCGTGTCGAAGGCCGCCGAGCCATCCGCCGCGAGCGTCGCGCCGTCGCAGAGGTTGATGGTGCCCGAGACCGTGCCGCCGTTGGCGTAGGCCGCGTGGGCGTTGAGGGCGTCGCCCACGATCAAGGTCCCGCCTTCCGCGATGGTGATGTCGCCGACGCCGAAGGCCTCGGCGTTGTGCGTGTCGGCCAGGGTCACGACCGTCGTGCCGCCGCTGTAGGTGCTCGCGCCGTAGAGATGGACGGTGTTGCTATCCTCAAAACGAAGGGCGAGCCGCTCATCCGCCGAGGCATCGGAGATGACGCCACGGATGTTGTATCGGTTGCCAAGCTCCCCAGAGGCAAGGATCAACAAGCCCTGACCGGAAATGGAGCCGCTGATGGACGTATTGTCGCCAGAGAAAGCGCCCAGGAAGCGCGCGGCGCGCTCCGCGGTGCCATCGTTCTCGATGCGAATCGGCGTGTAGACCGTGCTGCCGTAGGTGCCATTGCCGTTGTTGAACCAGAAGGTGCCCCCGTCCCGGAGGAGGATGGTGGCGTCCCGATCCGTCATCTCGCCCGTCCAAGTGGCGAAGGAGATACGACCAGGCCCCTCGGCGACCAGGTCAGGGATATCCGCGTAGCCGCCACGCTTGGAATCCTCCAAATAGAGCGTGCCGTTCTTCACGACGATGGTGGGCGTGATGGCGGTGCCGTCGTGCAACGTCCACTGCCCCGCGTCGGTCTTGACGAGCGTGCCGGAGCCGGAGAGCGCGGGGAGGGTGAAGGTGGCGTCCGCCGTGTCGTAGGTCAGCGTGCCGTCGATGACGGTGTTGGCGGGGAGGGTGAGCATGGAGGAGGAGACGGCCAACGCGCCGTCTTTGGAAACGTTCAGCGCTGTGGGCGCGAGCGAGCCATTGCCCACAAAGGCGTAGTTGCCGATGATGCTCAGCGCCCCCGCCGCGACGTCCCACCCCACGGAAATCGTCTCCTGGGTCTCGGTCGCGAAGAAACTCACGTTGTCGCCCAAGCGGAAGTCCGGCAGGCCCTCCTCCCACGTGGCGCCCTGACCGGACCGCCACGGCTGCATGGCCGGGTCGGCGGGGGCGAGGGTCGCGCTCAAACGGCCCTCCACGATCTCCCACGCGCCGACATCCTCCGCGGCAACGCCGACGAGACGGAGCGTCAAGCCCTCGGGCACAGACGCCGCCGGCCAGAGACTGATGCGCCCCGCGTCCAGCTCCGCCTTCGTCACCGTGAAGGTGAGCGTCTGCCCGCCCTCCAACACGACCTGGGCGTTGGCGAAACGGTTCAGGCCAAGCGCCACATCGCCCTGGATGGTGACCGTGCCGAACTCACCCACCGTGGCCTTACGCAGATCCACCGCACCGGATTCGTTCGCGATGACCAACTCGGAGGAGCCGACGGTGGCCCCGCGCTCACAGGGGACAAGGCCACCCATGAAGATGCCGGCCTTGAGGGTCAGCGTGGCCTTGCCGTCCACCTTGGCGGTCGCGCCGCTGCCACCCGCGCAGACGAGGTTGGGGAAGATGACGCCCGGCGCATCAATCGTCACGGAGGAAGAGCCTGTGACCGTGAAGTCGCCCTCGGAGATGGCGTCAGGGTGGCGCGAGGCGCCGAAGATGTCCTTGGCGAAGGTGCCGCCGCCCTCCGCCAACGCGACCTCCACGGCAGTGTCGCCGTCGATGATGTAGCTTGTCGCGGTGTTGCCGGCATAGTCGGAGTGGGTCAGTGCGCCACCGGCGACGACGGCCACCTCGCCCACAGGAGAAGTCATCATGGACTCGCCATAAAGCCCATCGGCCGGCACGGTCTCGTCCTGAAGGGCGCGAATGCGCACCGTGGTGTCGCCGGTGTGTCGCACGCTGTGCCCATGATTGGCGGTTCCTGCGCCCGCGATGCTGCCCGTTACCTTCGCGCCGTCGGCGATTGTCACGAGCGCGTTGCCCTGGCTCGGGAGCGCACCGTTGTTCGCGCCGTTGCCCCCGCCGGTCTCGAAGCCGAGGACGTTCTTGGCGCGGGTGCCTTGGCCCGTGACCTCCGCCAACAGGTTGCCGTGGATCTCATTGGCGGCGTTGCTGGTCCAGTGGTTGTCCTTGCCGCCGACGATGGTGCCGTACGTGCCGCCGGAGACCTTCAGCCACACATCCCGCTCCACGACGCTCTGCGGGTCGCCCGTGTGGGAGGCTTGCCCGGAGATGCCATAAACATTCGGCGTGCCGGAGCTGGCGACGATCTCGGCCACGTTGGCCTCACGGTCGCCCAGCGTCTGCCGCGCCTCGGGGATGTTCTCCAGTTCGAGATTGGCGGAGGCGCCCAGCCTCACCGCCTCACTGGGCGCCGCCCCCCACCCCTCCGGGACATCCGCAAAGGCGACCTTCTCCTTGACGGACGAGGGCTGCGCCAACGTCTCCCACTCCGTGACGATTGCCTGACGCTCCTCGGCGCTCAGCTTACGCTTCCAGACGCCAAGGGTGTCAAGGGCGCCGTTGCCCGGGCTCTCCCATTGCCCGATCTTGCCCCCGTGGCGCGTCCCCCACTGGAAGGGAGCGGCGATCACCGTGCCCGACACCGTGTTGGTCGTGGTCGGTTCCGCGACCGCGCCCACATAGAGCGCAAACTGCGGATTTCCCTCGGCCGGCTCTTTCTCATAGACGATGAAGTAGGTCTGGTAAGCCTCGTCGCTCCCACCCGAAGGCTCGTACTGAAGCCGCTCATTGTCCATCCCCGTGGAGACGGTGAACCAGCCCGCGGCGCTGCCTCGGCTTCGCAGGGAAAGGCCTCCCTCCGTGCCTGACGAGCCAAAGGCAAAGAGCATCCCTTCGGAGGCGTTGCCGATTTTCGCGCGAAAGGCGATGGTAAAGACCGTGTCGTCCGGGGAGAGCACCTTCTGGCCGGCCTCCGGCGTCCACCCTCGGTAGGAAGCGACGTTCAACGCCCGCGCCTTAGGATTGTAGCCAGAGAGGACAAAGCCCGCCTCCGTCAGCGCCCCGCCCCCCGTGGTGTTCCAATCCCCTTCGCCCTGCTCCGTCTGCAACCCCTTCTCGGGGTCGTCGAAGGTGCTGTAATAGGCGACGTCCTTCCAGATGTCGGGCGCCGCCTCCTCAAGGGCGGCTATGCCCCCCCCCCGTTAAACAGGCCGCGGCGGCGAACGCCAGCCACGCCTTGGGCCACTGTGAGCGGTGTTTCATTGTCGATCTCCTGTGTTGTGTGCGTTCAGGCACCTGCCGTGCCAAACAAGACAGAGTGTAACATCTTCCCACGCCACGCGCAAACACAATCTACGCAAAGACCCCGGAAAGCGGATCGGCGGCTGACGCGCGGCGGATCCGCCGCCGAGCCAGGGAGACTTAGCCGCCGACGCTCAATGGATCAGCCGCCGAGCCGGGGAGGGATGGCCGCCGACGCGGCTTTCCCGCGAGGACGCGAGGACGCGCGAAGGACGGCGGGCTAACGCCGGGCGAAAGCGGCGGGGGCGTCCCGCCCCCTGGTTTCGCCCTCCCGCCCGCCGCCTTCGCGCCGCAGGAAGCCTGGCAATCCCCCCACGGAAGCCGGGGCGCTCGGCGCGGGAGGGCACGGATGTGCCCGGCGTTAGCGCCGACGTGTCCCGGCGCACCCGCGTCTTCGCGGAAACTCGGCCGCCGAGTCTCCTCTGGAGTCCTTCAAGTCCTTTTCGTCCTTCAGGTCTTTCAGGTCCTTTTCCGCCCGAAGGACCTGAAGGACCTGAATGACCCGAAGGACCTGAAGGACGGGGCCCCGCCCAGAGGTGGCGGCCGAGCCAAGATGGATTGGCGGCTGAGGCTCAGTGGATCAGCCGCTGACACTCCGTGCATCGGCGGCTGAGGCTCAATGTGTCGGCGGCCAAGCCTCCAAGCCTCCAAACTTCCAAACTTCCGTTTGCGCGGGAGGCGAGGGCGGTAGGGAGCGGTCAGCGGGCGTCAGCCCGCTGAGCGACCGGCGGAGCCCGCAAGCCCTCCCGCGCAACCTTGCGTCTTCGCGGTCCAATCCCCCGCCGCCATCCCCACGGGAGGCAGGGCTTTTTCATGGGCGCTCAGCGGAGGGTGAGGGCGGCGATGGGGGAGGGGGCGTCGGCGCGGAGGCGGAGGGCGGAGGCGTCTTGGGCGCGGAGGGGGAGGGTGAGGGTGGCGGCTTTGTCGGCGGTGAGGGTGCGTTGGTCGATGAATTGGCCGCCGCCGAAGGTGAGCTGGAGGGTGAGTTTGGCGGGGCCGGCGGTGCGGAGTTCGAGGGTCTTGGGCGGGTTCTGGGGGTCGAGGGGGAGGGTGAGGGTGTCGCCGGGCCGGGCGTGCCAGACGGTGGCGGGGTCGCCGTCGAGGGCGGCGGCGACGGCCTGGCCTTCCTCGGCGGCGGTGGCCTTGGGGGCGGGGGCGGGCGCGGGGGCGACGGCGCGGCGGGTGGAGTGGGCGGGGAGTGGGTTGGCGGGGGCGGGGCGGGGGATGGCGACGGGGGCGGGGTCTTCGCCGACGACCTCGAAGGTGGCCTGGGCGATGGCTTTGCCGTGGGGCGGGCCGAGGCGGAGGGTGAAGGTGCCGGGCTCGACGGTGCGGCGCCAGGCGGCGTCGATGAGCGCGAGGCGGTCGCGGGGGATGGGGAGGGTGAGGGTGCGGCTCTCGCCGGGCTTGAGGTGGACGCGCTCGAAGGCGGCGAGGAGCCAGTCGTAGGTGGTGACGGAGGCGCGGTCGTCGCGGACGTAGAGCTGGACGACCTCGTCGCCGGCGCGTTTGCCGGTGTTGGTGACGGTGACGGTGGCGGTGGGGGTCTGCCCGTTGGGGAGCTGTTTGGCGGAGAGGGTGAGGGGGCCGTAGGCGAAGGTGGTGTAGGAGAGGCCGTGGCCGAAGCCCCAGAGGGGGCCATTGACGCGGACGCGGCCGTTGGCGTCGGCGCCGGGCTTGCTGGGGAAGTTGAGGGGGATCTGGCCGACGGTCTTGGGGAAGGTGACGGTGAGGCGGCCGCCGGGGTTGAGGTCGCCGAAGAGGGCCTCGGCGACGGCGGTGCCGCCTTGCGCGCCGGGGTACCAGGCATCGAGGATGGCGGGGAGGTTGCGGGCGGCCCAGTTGACGGAGAGGGGGCGGCCGTTGACGAGGACGAGGATGACGGGCTTGCCGGTGGCGTGGAGGGCCCGGAGGAGGGCCTCCTGGCGGCCGGGGAGGTCGAGGCTGGTGCGGCTCTTGTTCTCGCCGCAGGTCTCGGCGTTGCCGCCCATGACGGCGATGACGGCGTCGGCCTTGCGGGCGTTGGCGACGGCCTCATCGATGGCGGCCTGCTCGGCGGCGTCGAGGGGATAGTCGAGGATGTCGGAGTCGGGGAAGTGTTTGTCCCGCACGTCGCAGCCTTTGGCGTAGAGGACCTCGAAGCCGTGTTTTTGGCCGTAGGCGCGGAGGCCGTCGAGGATGGTGGTGGCGGGGGTGGCGAGGGGGCCGTAGTGGGTGTGGACGTGGTTGGTCTCGGCGGCGTTGGGGCCGCAGACGGCGAGGGTTCTGACCTTGGCGGGGTCGAGGGGGAGGGTGCCTTTGGCGTTCTTGAGGAGGACGAGGCTCTCGCGGGCGGCGCGGAGGGAGAGGGCGGTGTGCTCGGGCGCCTCGACGATCCGGTCGGCGGAGGCGGGGTCGCGGTTGTAGGGGTCGTCGAAGAGGCCGACGAGGAACTTGACGCGGAGGACGTCGCGGACGCGCGCGTCGATGAGTTCCATGGGGAGGGTGCCCTCGCGGACGAGCTCGCGCAGGGGATTGACGTAGGTCTCGGGTTGGCGGAAGGTGCAGCGGACGTTGAGCCCGGCCTCGACGGCCTGGCGGACGGATTCCTTCATGTCCTGCGCGGTGCGGTGCTTGCCGTGCAGGTACTCCACCGCGTCGCTGTCGGAGACGACGTAGCCGCGGAAGCCGAAGTCGCCGCGGAGCCGCTCGTCCAGCCAGTAGCGGGAGGACTGGATGGGCTCGCCGTCGTAGTCGTTGTAGGCGCTCATGACGCCGAGGAGCCCGGCCTCGCGGATGACGCGGGCGAAGGGGTAGGCATGGAGCAGCTCGAACTCGCGCGGCGGCATCCGGGGGTCGACGCGGGCCATGCCCTCGCGGGCGCCTTTGTTGTTGGAATAGCCGATGTAATGCTTGGCGGTGGCGGCGACGAGCCCCTCCTCCTGGAGGCCCTTGGCCATCTGGATCCCCAGCTCGGCCACGAGGAAGGGGTCCTCGCCGTAGACCTCCTCGTAGCGGCCCCAGCGCTGGTCGCGCCCGACGTCGAGGATCGGCGCGTAGACATTCGTGTAGCCGAGGGCGCGGGCCTCGCGCGCCGTGACGCGCCCCACCTGGCGCAGCAGGTCGCGGTCCCACGTGTGGCCGAGGCCCAGCTGGGTGGGGAAGCAGGTGGCGCGGTAGGCCTCCACGCCGCGGATGCCCTCGTTGGTCATGTCCGCGGGGATGCCCAGGCGCGTCTCCTCCACGAAGAAGCGCTGCACCTCGTTGATCGCCCAGGCGTGGCGGCTGGCGGGCCAGACGTTCGGGTTCGTGCTCGGCGGCTTGCCCCACTGGACGAAGCCGTTGAGGTGCTCGTCGATCGCGCCGATGCCATCCTTCCACAGCCGCTCCTTCCAGGCGGGCGTGGGCAGGTCGTCGGCCAAGACACGGCCATAGCCATAGAGCGTTACGAGCTGGCAGGTCTTCTCCTCCAGCGTCATCTGGCGCAGCAAATCCTCCACCCGCGCCTCCACGTCGGCCTGGGGGTCCTCGTAGACGTCCTTGCGGCCGTTCTTGTTGAAGTCGATCCAGCCCTCCCGGTACAGCTCCCCCTTCGGGGCGTAGGGCGCGGTGACGGGCTCACCCGCGAGGACGGGCAGGGCGGCGAGGGCGAGGGCGGCGGCAAAGAGGCGCATGGCGTGTTCCTTTCGCCCCCCATCCTACCACACCCACGCCCGCGCGGGGCGCCCGACGACGGTCGGCGCGCGCGGTGCGTGCCGCGGCACGCACCGCCTACAACTCGGTGAGCATGAAGAGGAAGGAGAGGAAGTTGAAGAGCATATGGAAGCCGATGGAGGGCAACAGGGACTTCGTGCGCAGGGCCATCAGCCCCAAGGCCAGACCCAAAAGCGAGAGCGGCAGCGCAAAGGCGTTGGGCCCGTGCGCGAAACCGAAGAGCAGCGACGAGGCCGGCAGCGCCAGCCACGCCGGCCCCGCGTGCAGCAGCACCCCGCGGAAGAGCAGCTCCTCCATGAGCGGCCCGGCCACGGCCACGATGGGGCCGTAGGCGACGAGCTGCCACGGCCTCAGCGCCTCCATGAAGGCAATCGAGGCCTGGTCCTCCCCGCGCGGCACCAAGGCATCCACCAGCAGATAGGCCACCGCCGAGGCCAGGGCGAAGGCCCAGACGAAACGCCAGAAGCCAAGGCGGCACGGCGGCCGCCGCAACAGCAACCCCCGCACACGCCCGAAGTCCGCCACCGCCCACAACAGGAACGGCACCAGGAAGTGCGGCGCCAACCACACCTCGCCCCACAGCATCTGCCGGAAGAGCCAATCCGGCGGGACACCCGTGGGGTCGAAGGTCTGCGCGTTCGCGGCGCACAGGCGCACCGCCACGAGGACGGCAAGGAGGGCGGCGACGACGCGCAGGGCAATGCGCAGGACGGTGAGTGCGGAGGGTCGGTTCATGGCGAGGCGATGTCGGCGAGGGAAAGGCCCGCCCACGCGGGCTGGGCCAAAAGCGTTTCAAGGAGCAGCCCGCAGGCGACGGCGTCGTAGTAGGCGTCGTGCGGGGCGCGGCCGGGGACGAGGGCCTGGAGGCGAGGCAGGAGGCCAAGCGCGGGGATCAGCGCCTCCAGCGCATGGCTCGGCAGCCCCGGCCAGGCGATACGCGTCAGGCGCAGGGTGTCCACCCACCACGGATAGCGCGTCAGCGGCGCGAGGCGCGCCAGGGTGGTGCGCTCGGCGGCGATGTTGTGCGCCACGGGGACGGAGACGGCCAGCAGCGCGTGCAGCCGCCGCCACACCTCCGGCGCGTGCGGCGCGGCGGCGATCGCCCCCCGCCGCGCGCGGTGGTCCCCCGGCGCGTGCGGCGAGAAGGGGTGGCCCTCCGGCACGCGGATGAGAGTGTCCAGCCTCGGGGCGGCGAGGTCGACCCGCCCGCCGCGCAGGCTCACGGCGCCCAGCTGCCAAGGCAGGCTCTCCGAGCCGCGCACGACCCCGGTGGTCTCGAAGTCAAGCGCGGTGAGGGGGATGTCGCGGGCGGGCGTCTCGGGGCTCAAGGGATGTCCTTGACGGGGACGCGCAGGAAGTAGAGATAGTCGGACTGGCCCTCGTAGAGCACGCCCACCGAGCCGTCGCCCAGATCGCAGAGCGAGGAGTAGCCGGCGCAGGGGCGGGGATCGTAGACAAGGCCCTTCGACCAGGTCTTGCCGTCGTCGCGGGAGACGCGCAGGGTCATCGTGTCGCGCTTGCCCGAGTTCGGGTTGGAGAAGACGAGCGTGTCGCCCACGCGGAGCATGGCGGCCTGGCAGAGGTTGCCCGGCTGGCGCAGGGGCGTCGTCGGCACCTTCTCCCAGGTCTGCCCGAGGTCGGTGGTGCGCGCGGTGATGCGCGTGGCCGGGCCGCCGCCCTCGCGCGTGTTGAGGAGGATGGAGCCATCCGCCAACTGCACGACGGTGGACTCGGAGCCGCCGAAGGGGTCGCCGTTGGAGACCTGCCAGGTGGCGCCGTGATCCTTGGAGTAGATGAGCGTGCCGTGGCGCGGGGCCTTGCCCTTGTCGCCCCACGCCTGGCCGGGGAAGACGAGCGTGCCGTCCTTCAAGACGATGCCCGCGCCCGGGCCGTCGAAGAGCAGCCCCCACTTCGCCGCCTCGGGGTGGCCGGGGTGCTTGAGCTCGGCGGTTACATTGCGGGGCTTCGACCAGGTGGCGCCCTCGTCGTCGGAGTAGGCCACGTAGAGTTGGCCGCAGGTCTCATGCCCCGTGGTGCCGGCGGCGGAGCTCCAGATGGGGTGGCCCGAGTCAGGCGTGCGCATGGCCATCACCCAGATACGGCCATTGGAGGGATCCACGAGGATGGCCGGGTCGCCGATGCCCTGGCGCTTGCCGGGCGTCCCCTCGTAATCCATCGCCGTGCGGATGGGGCTCCAGGTGTTGCCGCCGTCGACGGAGGTGGAGACGCCCACCGTGATGTCCGCCGGCAGGTCGCCCGCGTGCTTGTAACGGATGTCGAAGACCGCCACCAAGGTGCCCTTCGGCGTCACGGCGATGCCGGGGATGCGGAAGTTCTTGGAGGCGCGCAGGCGGCCATCCTTCAGGCGGCGGTCGCTGATCTGCTGGGCCGGGCGCACCACCACGCTCCCGATCCGGATCCGCTTGCCCCCCACGCAGAGGCTCCCCGCGAGGTCGGCCTTCTCCGAGAGCGTCGCGTAGAGCGGGAAGGTGTTCTTGCCCGCCTTCACCGGCAGGGTGAAGGCGGCCGCGTCGTTCGCCATCCCCTGGCAGGCGTTGTCCCCCAGGCTCAGGCGGGTCAGATCCGAGGGGTTCGTGCCCCGGATGTCCAGCCGCACCTTCTCCGCCTGCGCCTCCTGCGAGGCCGTGAAGGAGACCTGCGCGATCGGCACGTCCGCCCGACCCTTGAAGGCCGGCACGCCCGTCGGCGTCACCGTGATCTCCGAAACCGCCGCCTGGGCCAGCGCCGCGCCGCCCACCGCCGCCAACATCATCAACATCCGCATCCTTGCGCTCCTTTCCTTAGATACACACACAGTCTACCACATCCGCCCCCGCCACACAAAGGGCACAACGGATGACAAGAGGGACGACGGGGAGGGAGATCACAAAGGCCACAAAGGAGGACACGGAGGCACACAAAGCACGATGGGGGCAATCACAACGGGCGCAACGCGCGCCTGGCGGGGCGGGGGACTCGCTTGGACAGCGCGGGAGGCGAGGGTGGTAGGGAGCGGTCAGCGGGCGAAGCCCGCAGAGCGACCGGCGGAGCCCGCAAGCCTCCCGCGCCCCCTTGCGTCTTTGCGGTTGCCCCAAGGAGGATCAGCCGCCGACTCTCGGTGGATCAGCCGCCGAGCCGAGGTGGGTCAGCCGCTGAGCCGAGGTGGGTCAGCCGCCGAGCCCGAGGAGGGGGGCGAGGAAGCGGCCGGTGTGGGAGGCGGGGTTCCGGGCGACCTGCTCGGGGGTGCCTTGGGCGACGAGGGTGCCGCCGCGGTCGCCGCCCTCGGGGCCGAGGTCGAGAATCCAGTCGGCGGATTTGATGACGTCGAGGTTGTGCTCGATGACGACGATGGTGTTGCCTTGGTCGCGGAGGCGGAGGAGGAGGGCGAGAAGCTTGTGGACGTCGGCGAAGTGGAGGCCGGTGGTGGGTTCGTCGAGGATGTAGAGGGTCTTGCCGGTGGCGCGCTTGGAGAGCTCGGCGGCGAGTTTGATGCGCTGGGCCTCGCCGCCGGAGAGGGTGGTGGCCGATTGGCCGAGCTTGAGGTAGCCCAGGCCGACCTCGGCGATGGTGGCGAGTTTGTTGGCGATGGCGGGGATGGGGGCGAAGAAGTCGAGGGCCTCGTCGATGGTCATGCCGAGGACGTCGGCGATGGTCTTGCCTTTGTAGCGGACCTCGAGGGTCTCGCGGTTGTAGCGGGCGCCGCCGCATTGCTCGCAGGGGACGTAGACGTCGGGGAGGAAGTGCATCTCCAGGCGCTTCATGCCGTCGCCCTGGCAGACCTCGCAGCGGCCGCCCTTGACGTTGAAGGAGAAGCGGCCGGGCTTGTAGCCGCGCATCTTGGCGGCGGGGGTCTGGGCGAAGAGCTCGCGGATGGCGGTGAAGCAGCCGGTGTAGGTGACGGGGTTGGAGCGGGGGGTGCGGCCGATGGGCGATTGGTCGATCTCGATCATCTTGTCGAGGTGGCGCAGGCCGAGGATGCGGCGGTGGGCGCCGGGGCGCTCGCGCGCGCCGTGGAAGTGGTGGGCCAGGGCGCGCTTGAGGATGTCGTCGACAAGGGTGGATTTGCCGGAGCCGGAGACGCCGGTGACGCAGACGAAGCAGCCGAGGGGAAGGCGGACGGTGAGGTCGCGGAGGTTGTTCTGGGTGCAGCCTTCGAGGGTGAGCCAGGCCTTGCCGGGCTTGTGGCGGGCGGGGATGGGGACGGCCTTGCGGCCGGTGAGGTAGTCGGCGGTGAGGGAGCCCTCGCAGGCGAGGAGGCCCTCGGCGGGGCCTTGGTAGACGACCTGCCCGCCTTGGCTGCCGGCACCGGGGCCGATGTCCACGATGTAGTCGGCGCGGCGGATCATCGCCTCGTCGTGCTCCACGACGACGACGGTGTTGCCGCGGCGCTGGAGGCGGTGGAGCATGGCGATGAGGCGGTCGTTGTCGCGCGGGTGGAGGCCGATGGTCGGCTCGTCGAGGACGTAGAGGACGCCGACGAGGCCGCTGCCGATCTGGGAGGCCAGACGGATGCGCTGCATCTCGCCGCCGGAGAGGGTGGCGCTCTCGCGGTCGAGCGAGAGGTAGTCCAGCCCCACGTCCACGAGGAAGGCGATGCGCTTGCGGATCTCTTTGAGGATGTCCCCGGCGACGGTGCGCTCGTGCGGGGTGAGGGGCTCGGGCGTGAGGGGGCCGGGCGCGCCCGCGGCGAGGGCGTCGAAGAAGGCCAGCGCGTCGCGCGCCGGCAGGTGCATGACCTCGGGGAGGGTGCGCCCGCCGACGGTGGCGACGCGGCTTTCGGGGCGGAGGCGCGCGCCGGCGCAGTCGGGGCAGCGCAAGGGGGCGAGGAACTGGGAGAGCGTCTCGCGCGTCTCGTCGTTGTCGCACTCGGCGTAACGGCGGCGGAGGTTGGGGAGGACGCCCTCGAAGGGTTTGTCGGTGTGGTTGAGCACGCCCTTGATGACGTAGGCGAGCTGGACGGGGCGGTCGCCCGTGCCGTTCATCAGCTCGTCGCGGAAGGTCTTGGGGAGCGCGTCGAAGGGGGTGTCGAGGCTCACGCCGCAGTAGTCGGCGAAGGCGGAGAGGAGCCAGTTGTAGTACATGAGCAGGTGGTGGCCGCCGCGCCGCCAGCCGACGATGGCCTCGCGCAGGGGCTTGGTCTTGTCGGGCACCACCAGGTTCTCGTCGAAGACCATCAGGGCACCGAGGCCCGAGCAGGTGGGGCAGGCGCCGTAGGGGGAGTTGAAGGAGAAGGAGCGGGGCTTGAGCGCCTCGAAGGAGATGCCGCAGTCGGCGCAGGCGTTCTTCTCGGAGTAGAGCGTGCTGGCGCCGCCCACCACCTGCGCCTCCACGAGCCCGTCGGCCACGCGCAGCGCCTGCTCCACGCTGTCGGTCAGGCGACTGCGCAGGCCGGGCTTCATCACCAGCCGGTCGATCACCGCGTCGATGCGGTGCGGGCACTTCTTGTCCAGCTCCGGCCAGCCGTCCTCCACCTCGACCATCGCGCCGTCGACGCGGGCGCGGGCGTAGCCCTGGCGCATCATCAGCTCGCGCACCTCCTCGTGGCGGCCCTTGCGGCCGCGGACGATGGGGGCCAGCAGGAGGAGTTTCGTCCCCTCCGGGAGCGTCAGCAGTTGGTCGACGATCTGCTCCGCGCTCTGGGGATGCACCTCCTTGCCGCATTTTGGGCAGTGGGCGTGGGCGATGTTGCCCCAGAGCAGGCGCAGATAATCGTGCGTCTCGGTGACGGTCGCGACGATGGAGCGGGGGTTGCTGCCGCTGGCGCGCTGCTCGATGGAGATGGCCGGCGAAAGGCCCTCGATACGCTCCACGTCGGGCTTCTGCAATTGGTCGAGGAACTGGCGCGCGTAGGCCGAGAGACTCTCGACGTAACGGCGCTGGCCCTCGGCGTAGAGCGTGTCGAAGGCCAGCGAGCTCTTGCCCGAGCCGGAGAGGCCGGTGATGACGGTGAGGGCGTTGCGCGGGATGCGCACGTCGATGTTCCTCAGGTTGTTCTGCCGTGCCCCCGTGATGACAATCTCGTCCGCCATGCTCACCTCACCGCTCACAGAAAGGGCGCACCTGGTCGATGCTCCCCGCGCCCAACGCCGCCATCACCAGCCGGTCAACTCCCAAGGCGATGCCCGCCGTCGGCGGCAGGTTCGGCAAATCCGCCAAGAAGGCCTCGTCCAGCGGGTAGGTCGGCAGCCCACGCGCCCGGCGCATGGCGATCGTCGCCTCGAAGCGCCGCCGCTGCTCCGCCGCGTCCGTCAGCTCGCCGTAGCCGTTGGCGATCTCCATCCCGCCCAGATAGGCCTCGAAACGCTCGGCCACGCGCGGGTCGGCGGGGCTCAGCCGCGCCAACGCCGCCGCCGGCGCCGGATAATCCACCAGATAGACCAACCCCTCCCGCGGCAGCGCAGGCTCGATCCTCAGCGCCATGTCCTCGTCGAAGCGGTCCTCGTCCCACGCCTCCAGCGGGTCCCACCCCGCCACCTCGCGGTAAAGGTCGGCCACCCGCAGGACTCTCGGCTCCAACGCCCGCCCCAGCACCGCCGAGACCAGCTCCGCCACATCCCGATGCAAGGACGCGATCCCCGCGTTCGGACGGTACCACTCCAACAGCGTGAACTCCGGGTTGTGCCGCCGCCCCCGCTCGTTCGCCCGGAAGCACGGCCCCATCTGATAGATCGGCCCCGCCCCATGCGCCAACAGACGCTTCATGTGCAGCTCCGGCGACGTCCTCAGCCACCGCTCCCCGCTCGGCGGCGGCTCCAGGAACGCCTCGTTCGCCGGCGCCGGGATACGCACCGGCGTCTCCACCTCGGTGAACCCCCGCCCATCGAAGAACGCCCGGATCGCGCGCAGCACCCGCGCCCGCCCGACCAAGCAATCCCAACCAATGCAACCGCTCTCGCTCATGGGCCGCGTATTATACCACGCCCCCGCCAACACGCAACGCCCCCACCGGGACACTGGGGAACCGATGATTGCCGAATCAGATGGCGTTGGCGTCGAATCGGACGCCCAATTTCTCCAATGCCTCGCGCAGGCCTTCCGTGCCCAAGAAGCGCAGACAATGAACCCCGGCGTAGGGGTCTTTTCCATTCTCAATCAGATAGGCCACCCAATGGGCGCGAATCTCCGGCGCGATGTCGGCGTTCATCACCACGAAGTTCTCCCCGCAACGCGCGATTCCCTCTGCGTCCAAGAGTCCCTGCGCGGCGACGAACTTTCCCGTCGCCTCGTCAAGCTCAGCGCAGACGGTTCGCCAGCTTCGCGCTTGCCGTGCCTTTTTCTGCGTGGGCTCGCACACGCAAATGCGGTATTTGCACTCAATCAGGCAGACAGGCGGTTCGGTTCCGGAGCGGAAGACGTAGCAATCCGGTGATTTCCGTGGCTCAGCCGGCTCGCCGCACCGTTTCTGGCGGTCTTTGGCATAAGCCTCTTCCAGCTTATCGCCGTTGATGGCCCAAATCCGCTGCCCGCCGAACAATCGCTCAATCTCGGCGACTTCTTCCTCCAAACACTTCCGTTCACACCCCTTGCACGAGGCCTTGGGAGTGGCCTCCCTGCGTAGAAGGTCATGCAACGAGGTCTTCCCGGTTCGCCACTTGGCGAGATAGCCCTCCCAAAAGGCGCCCATGGTCAGGCCTCCGAGCCGCTAGAATAGAACGCGATACGGTCGAGCGCGACGTTGAAGGACTTGAAGATCGGCCCGATCCGGTTCCCGAGATTACGATAAGTGTAGAGGAAGGGGCGCCCTTCTGCGGGCTCGGCCAGATAGAAACAGACGTGCTCCTTCTCCAATTCCCGACCGGCAAAATGGTGGAGCGCTTGGATGAGATAGGGGCTGTGCGACGTAACCAGAACGCGCACCCGGCGCGTCTTCACCAAATTGACCAACGCACGTGCGCAGTCCACAATCCACTGGGGATGGAGGTGTACCTCCGGCTCGTCGATGATCAGCAGGGAGGAGCTGTCAAGCAACCCCAACGTGTCCAAGAGTTGCAACGCCGCCAACGACTTGATGCCTTCGGCGCACACAGCAAGCGGGAAGGTCTGATTGTCCCTTCGGCGATAGATCCAATCCTGCTGCCTCACGCGCGCCCGCCCTTCCGGCGGCTCGAAGGAACCGTCCGCGAAGTCGGCGAAACACGGGGTCGGCCGTTGCGCGTTGTCGATGGGATAGCGACTCTTGGAGGCTCCCAGGCGAACCCCGTCTTTGTCTAGCACGGGAAGTGTAACGGCAGGTTGCCGGATGTAAAGGGAACGCTTTGGGTCATACAGTTTGCCCACGGCCTGGGTGGGTGCGGACGAGTCGAAGATGGGCGCATCCGAATCCGTGATTCGGAGCGAGGCGGTCGCCTGATTTGCCAATGTCGCCTGGATGTCAGCGCCTTCGTCCCACGAGAAGAATGGGGAATTGGCCGCGGGCCCATCGTCGCGCCGCACATACCGTTCGCTTTGCGCGATGGCGGTTTCGATTGAATCCGCAAGGCATTGGTGCAAATCCTCGACGGTTTTTACTTGGAGGCCGGTGGCGCGATTGAAGGCGGCGAACGGTCGTGAGTCCTTGGTCAGCTCGTCGCGGACGGCATTGTTCCCCAGAAGGAGGCCGACAATCTTGCTGATTCGGGTCAGATCCTCTCCTGTGAGTGTGGTATCTGGCATACAACACACGAACAAATCCTGTGTGTTGGAATCAAGGATGTCCGTGCTTAACCTCATCAAGAGTAGGTAAAACTCTTTGAGAAGCGGTCGGACGGTCGCGAAGGCGGCGGCGGCGGCCGCCGCATCGAAGTTGCGGTTGACCTCGACGGTATGGTGAAAGAGACGGGCAAGGGTGGATTTCCCGGAGGCATTGACGCCGGAGAGGACGGTGAGATCGGCGAGGCAGACGTCCGCCTCGGCGATAGCCTTGTAATTCCTGACGTGAACCCTCAAGCCTTCCATGCCTTGCTCCTTCCTGTGGTTGCCCAGAGTGTACCATAATGCCGCACCTCCCCACAAAAACAACCCCGGAGCCTGGTGTCGGAGCGATACGCCCCAAAGCGCATCAGCCGCCACCTCTCGGAGGATCGGCGGCTGATCCACCTCGCGTCGGCGGCTGAGGCTCGGAGGATCGGCGGCTGAGGCTTTTTGGGGGAGGGCGAGCTCGCAGGCGCTGCCGCGACGGCGCCGGGGGAGATGCGGGGACAAAAAAAAAGCCCCCGGGCGGGGGCTTTTCGCGTCTGGCGCGGAGGGCTCAGAGGGCCGCGGCGGCCTTGGCGACGAGGGCCTTGAAGCCTTCGGCGTCGGCGATGGCGATCTCGGAGAGCATCTTGCGGTTGACGGTGACGCCGGCCTTGGTCAGCCCCTCGATGAAGCGGGAGTAGTTCGGCACCTTCGCGTCGGCCAGGTTGCGGACGGCCGCGTTGATGCGGGCGATCCAGAGCTGACGGAAGTCGCGCTTGCGCAGCTTGCGGTGCCAGGTGGCCAGGCGCTGGGCGCGGTCGACGGCCTCGGTGGCCAGGCGGAACTGCTTGGAGCGGGCGCCGTAGAAGCCGCGGGCCAGTTTGAGGCGGCGGCGGCGGCGTTCGCGGGAGGCGGGTGCGTTGGTGGCTCTCATGGTGTCAATCCTCCTGGGTTAGGCCTGAAGCATGCGGGCGACCATCTTCTGGTTGCCCTCGTAGACGGCGGTGGCGCCACGGAGGTTGCGCTTACGGGCCCGGGTCTTGTAGCCATTCAGATGGCGCTTCCCGGCCTGCGTGCGCATGGCCTTTCCCGTGGCCGACAGTTTGAACTTCTTGGTCGCTGCCTTTTTGGTCTTCATCTTAGGCATGATCGTGTTCCTTTTTGGGGTTGCCCCGCCTTGGCGGCCATCGGCCGAAAGCCGTCCTCAGCGGATAAGGGCACATACAATAGCACATCCCCCACCCCACGCGCAACCGATGCGGAAACAAAGCGAATCGTCCCCCGGTGGGCTTCCATGCTTCCGAACTGGTGGATCCGGGTGGACTTGAACCACCGACCAAGGGATTATGAGTCCCCTGCTCTGACCGACTGAGCTACGGATCCGTGTCTTTGGCCTCACATTATGCCACGATTGTACGCACCCCTCAAGCGAAAAGCGCGGGGCGGGGGGGACGGGAGGGGCGGTTGTGCTATCATGGGGGGGCGAACCGTTCCACGAAAGGATGACCATGAACCGCCGTTCCTTCCTCAAAGCCTTGGGTCTGGGCGCCGCCGCGTTGGCCGCGCCGGGGTGCGCCGCCTTCGCCGCCGAGGGCTCCGCGCCCAAGCGCCCGCGCAACATCGTCTTCATCCTGGCCGACGACCTGGGCTGGGGGGACGTCAGCTGCTATGGCCCCACGCCGGGCCTGACGCCCTTCCTGGATGACTACGTGAAGGGTGGCGTGCGCTTCACGGACGCCCATTCGCCGGCCTCGACCTGCACGCCCACGCGCTACGCGATCTTCACGGGCCAGTATGCCTGGCGCAAGCCGGGCACGGGGATCGCCCCCGGCGACTCCGCCCTGCTCATCGACACCGACATCCCCACCCTCCCCAAGCTGATGAGGCAGTCGGGCATGGTGACCGGCGCGGTGGGCAAGTGGCACCTGGGCATGGGCCCGGGCCCGGGCAAGACGGATTGGAACAAGCCCATCAGCCCCTCGGCCAACGACATCGGCTTCGACTACACCTTCCTGATGGCCGCGACGGCCGACCGCACGCCGTGCGTCTACGTCGAGGACGGCCTCGTCGTCGGCCTCGACCCCAACGACCCCATCGAGGTCAACTACCAGCACAACTACCCCGGCGAGCCCGACGGCAAGCGCGACCGCGCCTCGCTCAAGATGGATTGGGACTTCGGGCACAATCAGGCGGTGGTGAACGGCATCGGCCGCATCGGCTACATGAAGGGCGGCCAGAAGGCCCGCTGGGTGGACGAGGAGATGGCCGACGTCTTCGTGGAGAAGGCCTGCGCCTTCATCGAGAGGAACAAGGACAAGCCTTTCTTCCTCTACCTCGGCACCAACGACATCCACGTGCCGCGCGTCCCCCACCCGCGCTTCGTGGGCAAGACCCCCTTCGGCCCGCGCGGCGACGCCACGTACCAGTTCGACGACTCGGTGCGCCGCGTCATCGGGAAGCTCCGCGCGCTCGGCTTGGAGGAGGAGACCCTCGTGGTCATCACCTCCGACAACGGCCCCATGGTCAACGACGGCTACAAGGACCGCGCCCAGGAGCTGTTGGGCGACCACAAGCCCGCGGGCAACTGGCGCGGCCACAAGTACACCCCCTACGAGGGCGGCCACCGCCTCCCCTTCATCGTCTGCTGGCCCGGCGCCATCCCCGGCGGGCGTGACAACCCCGCGCTCCTCTCCCTCGTCGACCTCGGCGCCACCTTCGCCGCGCTCCGCGGCGTGCCCCTCCCCCAGGCCGCGCTCCCCGACTCCTTCGACCAGAGCGCCACCTTCCTCGACCCCGCCGCGCCCTCGGCGCGCGCCAACATCATCTGCCAGGACTACCAGCTCAACCTCCGCGAGGGCAAGTGGAAGTACATCGTCCCCCGCCCCGCCGGCAACGCCCCGGGCCCCAAGAACAACCCCCTCAACGGCCAGCTCTACGACCTGGAGGCCGACCCCGGCGAGACGACCAACCTCGTCAAACGCCACCCCGAGCGCGCCAAGGCCATGTACGCCACGCTCCTCAAGGCCATCGCCGACGGCCGCACCCGCGCCCCATGAGCGCGCGCTGTGCTATAATGCCGCGCAAAGGAGTTCAGACATGCGGATTTTGACGGGCGTGCAGCCCTCCGGCCACCTGCATTGGGGCAACTACTTCGGCGCCATGAAGCCGATCATCGACACCCAGGATCAAGGGGAGACCTTCGTCTTCGTGGCGCAATACCACGCGCTCACCACCGTCCACGACGCGGCGGCCCTGCGCCAGGCCACGTGGGACGTGGCGCTCGACTTCCTGGCCTGCGGGCTCGACCCCGCCAAGGCCTGTCTCTTCCGGCAGGCCGACGTGCCGGAGGTCCACGAGCTGGCCTGGCTCCTCTCCACCGTCACCCCGATGGGCCTCCTGGAACGCTGCCATTCCTACAAGGACAAACTCGCGCGCGGCCTCCCCGCCAGCCACGGCCTCTTCGCCTACCCCGTGCTCATGGCCGCCGACATCCTCCTCTACCAGAGCGACGTGGTGCCCGTGGGGCGCGACCAGAAACAGCACGTCGAGGTTACGCGCGACATCGCCGCCAAGTTCAACCAGACCTTCGGCGAGGTCTTCAAGCTCCCCGAGCCGCGCATCGCCGAGCGCGTCGCCGTCATCCCCGGCCTCGACGGCCAGAAGATGTCCAAGAGCTACGGCAACACCATCGGCCTCTTCGACGACCCCAAGGACGTCAAGGCCAAGATCATGCGCATCGCCACCGACTCCACCCCCCTTGAGGCCCCCAAGAACCCCGACGCCTGCCGCGTCTTCGCTCTCTACCGCCTCTTCGCCGACGAGGCCGAGACCGAGGCCATGCGCCAGAACTACCTCCGCGGCGGCTACGGCTACGGCCACGCCAAAAAGGCCCTCTTCGAGATTTACCAGCGCAAGATGGGCCCCTTCCGCGAACGCCGCGCCCACCTCGCCGCCCACCCCGAGGAGGTCGAGGCCATCCTCCGCGACGGCGCCCAGCGCGCCCGCGCCACCGCCCGCCAGACGCTCGCCGCCGCCCGACGCGCCGTCGGCCTCGACTGACACGGGCACGAAAAAAGGCCCCCGCCGCTTGGCGGGGGCCTTTTTTCGTGCCCATCAGGCAAGCCGCGCGAAGGTCTCGTGGGCGGATTGGAGCAGGGGGCGGAGCGTCTGGTAGGCCAGCGCCTCCGGGTTCTCGGGGTTGATGCGGCGCTCACCGGCCAAGGCCGCGAGGGGCGAGGCCTCGACCAGGCGGCGCGCCTCGTCGGCGGGCGGGCGGCGACGGGTGGCCAAATCGCGCCGAAGGGTGACGGTGGTGCGGAGGGCCAACTCCTCCAACCGGACCTCGGCGGTCCAGAGCGCCTCGTAGGGGTGGCCTTCGAGGCGGACGACGCGGGCGAGGGAGAGGCGCCCGCCCGGCTCGGCGACCAGCCCATCGCCCAGGCCGGCGGCGCGGAGCTTGGCCTCCAGACGCTTGGCGAAGGCGTCGGACTCCTCGGCAAGCTCGCGGCGGAAGGCAAGGAGGGACTCGATCTTCTCGCGGTTGCGGTCGTAGAAGCGGAGGGCGTCGGTGAGGTCTTTCATGGGGGAGGCTCCGGTGGCGCGGTCAAGCGCGGTCATCCAGTCGGCAAGGAGTTGCAGCCAGTGCGGGTCGGCGGCGCGGAGATAACCGGGGAGGAAGCGGCGCAGCTGGTCGAGGAAGAGGGGATAGGGGAGCGGCAGGAAGGGCGCGGGGGGCGACCCGTCGGGGTCGGCGCCCAGCAGGATGGCCGTGTTGTGGCGCTTGGCGGGGTCGGGGGCGGGGTCGGCGCCCTCGGGCACGTGGTCGAAGGCCACCCAGACGCGCGAGAGGCGCGTCTCCACGCGCACCAGACCGCTTCCCTCGCGGATGACGGAGGCGACGGCGCGCGGCGGCGGCTCGGCGTCCCCCCGGGCGGCGCGCAGAAGCGCGGAGAGAACAAGGTCGCCAAGGCCGTGGGCCTCGCGGCTGTCGAGCAGGAAGGGGAGCGGCCCTTGGAGCGCGGCGAGGCCGCCGGGGATCAGGTCGAAGAGCGTGGCGCGCCGGGGCGGACGGCGGAGAGCGCGCAGCTCCAAGGTCGCCTGATCGAGTTTGGCTTGGGTCAGCATGGGGTCACTCGAAGCGGGCGGTGGCGGCGTAGGCGTGGCCGTCGAGGCCTTCGAGGCGGCCGAAGGTCTCGATGGTCCGGCGGGTCTCGGCAAGGTCGGCCTGGGTGAACTCGACGTAGGAGCTGCGGCGGCGGAAGGTCTCGGCGGTGAGGCCGCTGAACATCCGGGCCGCGCCGCCGGTGGGGAGGACGTGGCTGGGGCCGGCGACGAAGTCGCCCGCGCTCTCGGGCGTCCAGTAGCCGACGAAGACGGCGCCGGCGCAGGTGATCTTGGGGAGGGTGGCCTCGGCGTCGGCGACCTGAAGTTCGAGGTGCTCGGCGGCGAAGCGGTTGCAGAGGGCGACGCCTGCGTCGAGGTCGGGGACGACGGCCAGGAGCATCCCGCCGTTGGCGAGCATCCGCTCGATGATGGCGCGGCGGCCGCGGGTGGCGAGCTGGGCAAGGACCTGGGCACGGACCTCCTCGGCGAAGGCCTGGCTGTCGGTAACAAGGAGGCTCTTTTCGAGGCCGCTGCCGTGCTCGGCCTGGGAGAGGAGGTCGGCGGCGATCCATTTGGGGTTGCCGGCGCGGTCGGCGAGGACGCAGATCTCGGAGGGACCGGCCACCTGGTCGATGGCGACGGCGCCGTAGACCTGGCGCTTGGCGGCGGTGACGTAGGCGTTGCCGGGGCCGGCGATGAGCTGGACGGGGCGAATGCCGGCGCCGTAGGCCATCATGCCGATGGATTGGATGCCGCCGACGCGGTAGATCTCGGTGGCGCCGGCCACGCGCAGGGCGTGGAGGAGGGGCGCGGAGACGGCGGTGCCGCCGCGGGCGGGGGTGCAGGCGACGATCTCAGGCACGCCCGCGGCCTTGGCGAGGACGACGGTCATGAGGGAGGTGGAGGCGAGGGGGGCGGTGCCGCCGGGGATGTAGACGCCCACGCGATCCATGGGGTGGAAGCGTTCGCCGAGGCGGCCGCCGTGGGGGGTGGGGATGGACCAGTCGGGGCGGAGCCCGGCCTTGGCGAAGGCCTCGACGCGGGCGGCGGCTTGGGCGATGGCGGCCTTGACGTCGGCGCCGCAGGCGGCGTCGGCGGCGCCGAGCTCGGCCTCGGTGACGCGGATGGTCTCGGGGGTGAGGTCGGCGCCGTCGAAGGCGCGGCAGGCGTCGAGGACGGCGTCGAGGCCGCGGGCGCGGATGTCGGCGAGGGTCTTGGCGGCGGCGGCCTCGGCGCGCTCGTCGAAGGCGGGGCGCAGGAGGAAGGCCTCGACCTCGGGGGTGGGGGCGGCGGGGGACCAGGGGAGGATGGGGATGTTGGGGGCGCTCATGGTGTCGTCAGGGGGTGGTTGCGTCGTCGCCTTCGGCCTCGGCCTTGGCTTTGCGCTCGCGGTAGGCCTTGAGGGCGGCTTCCTGTTTGGCGATCTGTTTGCCGACCTCGGAGACGCCGCCGGCGGTGTTGGTGCCGGAGAGGGGGTCGACGATGAAGTGGCGGGGGACGGGGCGGTTGTACTTGAGCATGGAGGCCATCTGGAGCTCCACCTGCTCGCCGAGTTTCTCGCGGAGCGCAGCCTGGAGCTCGTCCTTCTCGGCCTGGCGGCGGGCCTTGCGGTCGTCGCGGCTCTTGTAGCCCTCGGTGGCCTTGCCGCCCTTGTAGGCTTGGCCCAACGCGGCCTGGGCGGCGGCCTTGGAGGACATGTCGGCGTTGATGCGGGCCTTCTGCTTGGCGAGCCAGTCGTCGGCGGCCTTCTGGGTGGAGAAGTTGCGGGTCTTGGCGGAGCGGGGCCAGATGAAGGCCTTGGTGGGGAACTTGGGGAAGTCCTTGTCGCCGGCCTTGCGGGCCTCGGCGTACTGCTTGTCCCAGTCGCGCTTGACGGCGGCGTAGGCGCGGCGGAAGACGGACTGCTCCTCGCGGAGCTCCTGCTGGAGCTCGCGCCATTCCTCGGGGGGCATGACGGAGGCCTGCTCGACCTTGTACATGTCGAAGAGCTGGACGCCGACGCGCAGCTGCGCGTGGGCCAGGGCGGCGGCGCAGAGGGCGGCAAGCAGGAGGGCGGCGCGGCTCATTCGCGGTTCCTCCCGAGGATTTGCACGAGGTAGATGAAGAGGTTGATGAAGTCGAGGTAGAGGGAGAGGGCGCAGAGGAGGCCGAGCTTGTTGGTGGTGGCGCGGTCGAGCCCCGTGCCTTCGGCCTCGGCCAGGTGGCGGACCTTCTGCGCGTCGTAGGCGGTGAGGCCGACGAAGACGAGGACGGCGACGTAGGAGATGAGCGCGTTGAGCCCCTCGCTCTTCATGAACATATTCACGAGGGAGGCGATGATGATGCCGATGAGGATCATCAGGCCGTAGCGGGCGATGGCGGAGAGATCGCGCTTGACGGTGGTGCCGACCACGGCCATCGCCGCGAAGGTGCCGGCTGTAACAAAGAAGGCGGTCTGGATGGTGCCCAGGTCGTAGACCAGCAGGAGGACGGAGAGGGTGACGCCGTTGAGGGCCGAGTAGACCATGAAGAGGAGCGCGGCCGCGGCGGCCGAGAGCTTCATCACCGCCGCGCTCATCACGAAGACCAGCGCGACCTCGGCGATGGCGCAGACGATGAGCGTCGTCGGCGTGAGCGCGAACTGGCCGGAGGCGACGGATTGGGCGACCATCCAGGCCACCAGGCCGGAGACGGCGAGAGCCACGGCCATCCAGCCGTAGACGAAGTTGTAGACGCGGTTGAGGCTCACCGCGCGCGATTCGCTGCGGGCGGCCAGGGCATCGGGATCGAGCATCGTGTTCATGGCAGACTCCTTGGTTGCGTGGAAGCCCTACTATAGCACAATTGCGCGGGGCGGGGGAATGTGTTATCCTTCACCCACGTTGCGCCCGCGAAGGGCGCGGACGAAAGGAACCACGCTATGCCGAACACCGTGCTGATTGGGTCGCAATGGGGCGACGAGGGCAAAGGCAAAATCATCGACGTGCTGACCGCGCAGGCCGACCTGGTCGTGCGCTACCAAGGCGGCTCGAACGCCGGCCACACCGTCATCGCCGAGGGCGAGAAGCGCGTCCTGCGCCTGGTCCCCTCCGGCATCCTCCACGAGGGCAAAACCTGCATCATCGGCAACGGCGTGGTGATGAACCCGCTGGACCTCATCGAGGAGATTGAGATGCTCCGCAAGACGGGCATCGAGTGCAAGGGGCGGCTCTTCATCTCCACCCGCGCCCACATGGTCATGCTCTACCACCGCGCGCTGGACAAGGCCGACGAGGCCGCCCGCCCCGCCGGCAAAAAGATCGGCACCACCGGCCGCGGCATCGGCCCGGCCTACGCCGCCAAGGTCTCCCGCTCCGGCCTCCGCTGCGGCGACATGCTCCTGCCCGAGTTCCCCGACCTCGTGCGCGAGCAGGTGGAGGAGACCAACCGCCGCCTCGCCGCCCTCGGCGCCGCCCCCCTCGACGCCGAGGAGATGGCCCGCACCTACATCGACGCCGCCGCGCGCCTCGCCCCCTACATCACCGACACCATCCCCCTCCTCCACGAGGCCGACCGCGCCGGCAAATCCATCCTCCTGGAGGGCGCGCAGGGCACCATGCTGGACATCGACTTCGGCACCTACCCCTTCGTCACCTCCTCCAACCCCACCTCCGGCGGCGCCTGCGTCGGCTCCGGCCTCAGCCCGCGGCGCATCGACCGCGTCGTCGGCGTCATCAAGGCCTACACCACCCGCGTCGGCGAGGGGCCCTTCCCCACCGAGGACTTCGGCGAGGTCGGCCGCCTCCTGGCCGAGCGCGGCCACGAGTTCGGCGCCGTCACCGGGCGCCCCCGCCGCTGCGGCTGGTTCGACGCCATCGTCGCCCGCTACGCCCAGATGGTCAACGGCGTCGACTTCTGGGCCCTCACCAAGCTCGACGTGATGGACACCCTCCCCGAGATCAAGATCTGCGTGGCCTACGAGCTCGACGGCCGGCGCATCGAGGACATGCCCGCCTCCGCCGCCCAGCTCGCCCGCTGCAAGCCCATCTACGAGACCATGCCCGGCTGGATGGAGGAGACCAGCCATATCACCGACATGGCCCAGCTCCCCCTCAAGGCCAAGGCCTACGTCGAGCGCCTCATCCAGCTCTCCGGCGGCCGCCTCGGCATCCTCTCCATCGGCCCCGCCCGCGAATCCACCCTCCGCGTCGGCATCTGATGGAAGCCCCCCGCCACATCGCCATCATCATGGACGGCAACGGCCGCTGGGCGCAGGCCCGCGGCCTCCCCCGCACCGAGGGCCACCGCGCCGGCGGCGAGACCGTCCGCCGCGTCCTCGGCTACTGCCGCGACGCCGGCATCCGCCACCTCACGCTATACGCCTTCTCCGTCGAGAACTGGAAACGCCCCAAAGACGAGGTCCAGGCCCTCATGCGCCTCCTCGTCGCCCACCTCGCCGGCGAGGAGCCCCTCCTCCACGAGCACCGGGTCCGCCTCCGCGTCATGGGCCGCCGCGCGGACCTCCCCCCCGAGGTCGACGCCGCCCTCGCCCGCGTCGAGGCCGCCACCCGGGCCTACGAGCGCCAGCTCATCGTCTGCCTCAGCTACGGCGGCCGCACCGAAATCGCCCACGCCGCACGCGAGCTCGCCCGCCTCGCCGCGCGCGGCGAGATCGACCCCGAGGCCATCGACGAGGCCGCCGTCGCCCGCCACCTCTACCTCCCCGACCTCCCCGACCCCGACCTCATCATCCGCACCAGCGGCGAGATGCGCCTCAGCAACTTCCTCCTCTGGCAGGCCAGCTACGCCGAGCTCTACGTCACCCCCACCCTCTGGCCCGACTTCGCCGAGGCCGACTTCCAGGCCGCCCTCGACGCCTACGCCCACCGCCACCGCCGCTACGGCGGCCTCTGAGGCACGGCACGAAAAAGCCCCCGGACGCGTTCTGCGTCCGGGGGCTTTTTTCGTGCCCGCGCGGGGCGGCCTGAGAGGATCGGCGGCTGAGTCACCTCGGATCGGCGGCTGAGTCGCCTTGGGTCAGCCGCTGAGTCTCCTCGGGTCGGCGGCCGACCCAACGTTATCGACAGGCTCAGAGGGCGAGGGCGTCGAGGATGGCCTGGGGCGCTTGGGTGAGGTCGGCCACGCGGTCGTGGAGGATGGGCGCGTGGCGGAGATGAGAGAGGCTGGGGGCCAAGCGGGTGTGGGCGGCGAGGGCCTCCATGGCCTCGAAGTCGTCCTCGGGGGGCGTCTGGCGGGTGAGGGCGCGGAGGACGGCGCGGGGGAACTTCCAAGGGGAGGCGGTGGCGGCGATGAGGGTGGGCCGGCCGGTGGGGGGAAGGTCGCGGAGGGTCTTCCAGGCGATGGCGGTGTGGGGGTCGATGAGGTAGCCGAAGCGCTCCCAGACATCGGCGATGGCACGCTCGGTCTCCTCGGGGTCGGCCCAGGAGGCGGCCCAGTCGGCGCGCAGGTCGTGGAGCGGATAGCCCTCGATCTGGAACCAACCCTCGGCCTGGAGCTGGCCCTGCCAGGTGCGCACCTTCACGGCGTTGCCCTGGGTGAGGAGCCAGAGGAGGCGCTCGACGTTGGAGGAGACGAGGATGTCCATCGAGGGGGCGTTGGTTACGTGGAAGGGGCGGCGGGCGTCGTAGCGGCCGGTGCGGACGAAGTCGCAGACGACGCGGTTGGCGTTGCAGGCGACGGCGAGGCGGCCGATGGGCGCGCCGAGGAGGCGGGCGTACCAGGCGGCGAGGATGTCGCCGAAGTTCCCGGTGGGGACGCAGACGTCGAAGGCCCCCCCCATGCGGGCGGCGGCGTGGAGGTAGTAGGCCACCTGGGGGAAGAGGCGGCCAACGTTGATGCTGTTGGCGGAGGTGAGGTGGCAGCCGGCGGCCTGGGCGCGGGCGCGGAGCTCGGGGTCGGCGAAGGCGGCCTTGACGGCGCGCTGGGCGTCGTCGAAGTTGCCGCGCAGGCCGATGGCGGCGACGTTGGCGCCGGGCTGGCAGACCATCTGGCGGCGTTGGACCTCGGAGATGCCGCTGGCGGGGTAAAGGGCCAGGAGGCGGGCGCCGGGGACGTCGGCGAAGCCGGCCATCGCGGCGCTGCCGGTGTCGCCGCTGGTGGCGGTGAGGACGCGCACGCCCCCGCCGCCGGTCTGCGCGGAGGCCAGGGCAAGGAGATGGGGGAGGAGCGTGAGGGCGATGTCCTTGAAGGCCAGCGTGGGGCCGTGGAAGAGCTCCAGGAAGACGGCGTCGCCGCAGTCGCGGAAGGCCAGGGCGTCGGGCAGGTCAAAGCGGGCGAGGGCGGCGTCCACGGCCTGGGCGAGCGCCGGGTGGGGCAGCTCGCCGAAGAAGCGCAGGAGCACGGCCAGCAGCGTGTCGCGGAAGGTTGGGCCGGGGGGGAGGGGGTCGAGGGGGCGTGCGGGGACGTAGAGCCCGCCGTCGGGGGCAAGCCCGGCAAGGAGGGCCTGGGGGGCGGCGGCCTGGGGGGCCATGCCGCGGGTGGAGACGTAGTCCATGGCGTTCCTTTCGTTCAGAGGCGTTGGGTGAGAAGGGCGAGCGCCTTCTCGATCTCGGGGTCGGAGCCGACGAGGATGAGGGCGTCGCCGGCGTGCAGCAGGGTGTCGCGCCCCGGCGAGACGTTGAGGCCGCCGTGGCGGGAGGAGACGGAGATGACGGCGGCGCCGGTCTGCTTGCGGAGATCCAGCTCGCCCAAGGTCTTGCCGTCGACGGCGGCGCGGGGCGGGAGGGTGACGGTCTCGGTGTGGACGGCCAGGGCGGTGATGGTTACGGGCTCCTCGGGGGGGAGGGCGTTGACGTCGAAGGCCTCGCGGAGCGTCTCGTGGGACTCCCTGTACTGGGCGCGGAAGCGGCCATTGAAGCGGACGACGTAGAAGCCCGCCGCGAGGATGAGCAGCGCCAGCAGCCACGAGGCCGAGACAAAGCCCGAGCAGAGCATCGCCACATAGCCGGCCAGGAGCGTCCAGCCCACCACCTTGAGGAGCGTCCGGACAAAGCCGCGCACGCGGTGCAGGCCATGCACCTCCCCGGCGAAAGGCTCCTCGGCCGCGTGGCGGACGATCTCGCCCCACGAATGCCCCGCGGCCCAAAGCCCCGGCGCGGCGAGCACCAAGGCGGCCACGGCGCAGAGCAGCCCGCCCAAAGGCAGGAAGGGCGCCAAGGCGTCGAGGTCGCCGATGAGCACGCCCACCGTGGGGATGGTGGCCACAAGATAGACCACCGCGAAGACGACAAGGATCATCGCCAGCTGAAGGCCGAGGATGACGACGTGCCCGCGGAGATGCGCCAGGGCGGATTGCCCGCCCTCGCCCTGATGGGTGGCGAGGTTGGCGATCCAACGGCGATACCAATGCAGCAGGTCGTGGACACGCGGGGGGAAGGCGCGCCCGGCAAGCGCGTAAAGCCGGTCGGAGGCGCGCAGGAGATAAGGGTTCGTGGCGGTGCAGAGCAGCGCGACGCCCACGGCGATCTGGTAGAGCGGGCGCTCGGTGAGGGGATGCCCGCCGCCGCTGCCGATGGCGATGCCCGCGATGATGAAGGAAAACTCCGCCACCTGCCCCATGCCCAGCCCCACCTTGAAGGCGTCGCGCGGCTCCTCGCCCACCAACAGGCAGGCGACGGTGTTGTTCACCAGCTTGAGCGCGATCATCGCGAGGGTGACGAAGACCACCGTGCCCGCGTTGTCCCACAGGACGGCAGGCTCAACCTGGAGCCCCACGGAGACGAAGAAGACCGCGCCAAACAGGTTCGTCACCGGGCTGACCACCCGACCGATGCGCGTGCGGCTCCGCGCCTCCGAGAGGATGGCCCCGGCCAGGAAGGCGCCGACGACGAGCGAGAGGTTCAGCCCCTCCTGCGCCAGGCAGGAAACGGCGCAGCAGATGCCCAGCGCGGTCATCAGCACGATCTCGTCGCCGAAGCGCGCCGTCACCCAGTTCATCAGGCGCGGCCCCAACAGAATGCCGATCACCGTCACGCCCACCAGGAAGAGCGCCAGCACGCCAAGCTGCTTGCCGATGTCAAGCATCAGATCGCCCCACCCGGCGCCCGCGCTCCCGCCAAGGCCGCCGGTGATGCCGTTGAGCACCGCGATGAGCAAGATGGCCAGCACATCCTCGATCAGCGCGATGGCGAAGGTGCTGTCCGCGAAACGCCGCCCCAGCCACCCCAGGCTCTCAAGCGTCTTGGCGGCGATGGAGGTGGAGCTGTCGCAAAGGATCAGGCCCAAGAGAAAGCACTCCAGCGGCCCCCACCCCAATATCCGCCCCACGCAGAACCCGCCGACGGTCATGAACGCCACGTCCCACACCGCCGGGAAGACCACCGCCCCCCCCAACTGCCGCACCTTGCGGAAGCTGAAGCCCAGCCCGATGGAGAACATCAGGAACATCACGCCCAGGTCCGAGAGCATCCGGATGCTCGAACCATCCGCGATCAACGCCGGCCCCACGTGCGGCCCCACGATGATGCCCGCCAGGATATAGCCCACCGTCAGCGGCAGGTTCCACCGCGAAAACAGCAGCCCCACCACCGCCGCCACCGCCACCACGATGCTCAGATCCGCGAAAAACGTCACACCCTCAGCCATGCCGCCAACCAATCCTTTCCTTGCGAAGCCCCTATTCTAACAAAAGCCCCTCCCCTCGGGGAACCCGAGGCGGCAGGACAAGGCCGAACGCACCCTCCGAATCGCCATGGATCCCATGCCACCATGCCAAGGCCAGGACGCGCACCCCACGCCAATCCCGCTCCGCCAAGACCGTCAGCGCGCACGCCTTCGCCCACTCCGCCGCGTAACGCAGCCACGCCAACCCCCCGCCCCAGCCGCGCGCCCGCACCATGCGGATGACGAAGCAGAAGTTGCGCAGGTGGAAATACCGACCGAAGAGCGAGGAGTGGTAGCGCAAGCCCCCGACCAAGGGACGCTCCTTGTCGAACTGCTTGCGGACGCAGAAGTCGCGGATATACAGGTTCCGCCCCGTCTTCGCGGCCAACATCCCGAAAAGGATGTCGTCCCACGCCAAGAAGAAACGCTCCCACGGCGCGATGATCCCCGCCGCCAAGCGCGCGTCCACGAAGAGGCCCTCGAAGCACGCCGTCTCGCACGGCACCGCGTCCCCCGCGCCGAAGACCTTGGCGTGCGGCAGGCGCCGCCTCCTCAGCGTCCGCCAATCCAGCCGCCCCTCGAACTCAAAGACCTCCCCCCGCGCCGTCAGCTTGGAGGGCGTCAGGCAGACCCCCGGCGCCGCGTGGCGCGCATACGCCTCCAACGCCCCCGGCAACGGCTCCACGTCGTCATCCATCAGCCACAGCCAAGCGAACCCCCGCGCAATCGCCCACCGCATCCCCGCCGCGAAGCCCCCGCCTCCCCCCATATTCTCCCGCAACGCCAGCACCGCCACCCCGCGCTCCCCCCGCAGCCAAGCCCCCGTCCCATCCGTCGAGGCATTGTCCACCACTACCGTCGCCACCCCGAACGGGCGCAACGCCTCAAGCGTCCGCCTCAGGCACGCCAAGCGGTTGTGCGTCACCACCACGGCGCACACCGCCTCCCGGAAACGCTTGTCCAAGGGTTCGGCCACGTGCGCTCCCCTCATGCGTCAGACGCCACAGTCTCCGCCTGGGCATCGACGAGACGGCGGGTGGCGGGGTCGAAAGCCAACCCGAAGAGATGGATGGCCTTGCCTTGGGCGCGGTAAGGCTCGGCATAGCCCTTCGCCTTGATCTGCGCGAGGGCCTCCGCGGCCGAACCACCGACCTTGAGCTCGAAGAGATAGACCTGCCCGAGCGCCTCGGCCACGACGTCGGCGCGGCCGGCGGCCTGGGCGGCCTCGGCGGTCACGTCAAGCCCGCTGGCGGAGAGGAGGACGGCGAGGAGACGTTGGTAGGCGGCCTCGTGGACGCGGCCTTCGCGCGGGCCGTAGGCGAAGCCGGCGTAGTAGGCCTTGAGCGCGTCAAGGAACCCGGGGAAGTCCCCGCGCGCCAAGGCGGCGCGGACGGCGACGACGAGCGCGCCCGTGTCCGGGCGGCGCAGGGACTGGATGAGCAACGCGTTGAGGTCGCGGCGCACCTCCTCGTTGGGCACGCCAAGGGTGTAGCCGAAGTTGGGATCGAAGTCCTTGATGGTGAGGTAACCGGCCTGCGTGAGAAGCGTGACGGGCGGGATGGCGCGGAGGTCGCAGGTGTCGAAGACGCTCTCGGGCTGCCCGGGGATGGACTCGTAGTCGATCTCCTCCAGCGAGGTGCCTTTGAGGAAGTTCATGAGCACGGAGGGGCGGCCGGTCTGCGACCACGTGGCGCCGAAATAAGGGTTCTTCGCGACGAGGGTCTTGGCGACGGCGACGGGGTTGTAGACGGTCTCCCGCTCGTAGGGGGAAAAACGGTAGCCGTCGTACCAATGCCTGAAGCGGGCGAGATAGTCCCCGTAACCCAGCCCCATCGCCTCGGCGTGCGCACGCAGATGCTCGCCGAAATTGTCCTCCAATTCCTGTTGCGTGTAACCAAGGAGATGGGCCGCCTGCCTGGCGAGCGTGAGGTCGGTAAGATTGTTGAGGGCGGAGAAGACGGAGAGCTGGGTGAACTTCGTCACACCCGTCATCATGAGGAAGCGGACTTTGGCGACATTGATCTTGAGCTGGCCGTAGAAGGCCGCCATGCGCTCGCGGATGGCCTCGGCCTTGGCGGGGTCGTTGATGGCGTGGCCGACGGGCGCGTCATACTCGTCGATGAGGACGACGACCGGTTTGCCATGCCGTGCGGCGAGCGCGCGAAGGGCTCCGCCGAAGTTCTCGGACGGGGTAGTCGTGTGGTCGTACACAACTTCAACCTCCGTGAAGGCTGTCTCGATACGCGCGACAAACTCCCTCTCAAAGGTTTCCAAACTGGAGGTGTCCATCGTTCCGAAGTCAAAGTGCAGCACGGGATAGACGTCCGCCCAATCGTAATCCGTCTTCGCGATGTCCAGCCCCTCGAAAAGCTCCCGCCGACCTTGGAAAATCGCCTTGAGCGTGGAGAGCATGAGCGACTTCCCGAACCGCCGAGGCCGGGAGACAAAGAAAAGGTTGTTGCCGCCGGCGTCGGTGATCAGCGTGTGGAAGGCCTTGGTCTTGTCCACGTAAACGCACCCATTCCTGCGCAACGTCGGGAAATCGTAAGTCGTCTCGTTGATCGGTTTGGGCATGGCCTCCTCCTTTTCTCACAGTATAGCAAAGCCCCCCACCCCGCGTCCGTCAGCGGCACCCACGACAATCATGCCCGGGGAACATCCCCTGACACGATTGGGAAACAGACCCATCTCTGTGCTTTCCACTGGGCCCATGGGCAGGTGCGGTTGTTGATAACTTTGGATCAGCCGCTGAGCCGGGGAGAATCGGCGGCTGACTCGACGTGGATCAGCCCCTGATCCTCGGAGAGGCGGGGAGTGGGCGTTCAGAAGGCCTCGGGCATCTGGGACGACCGGGGCGTCCGGAACGCGCGCCGCCGTACTAAAAGCCCCATTGGCGCAGGGCACAAAAAAAGCGACCCCTCGCGGGGTCGCTTTTCGGCGGGGCTCCTAACGCTCCCGCGCGTCGTTACGTCTTTGCGCCTCCCTCCCTTGCTTTGTTCACACGAGACGACCAAGCCTCTATTCCCAAACATCCCCTGACACGATTGGGAAACAGACCCATCTCTGTGCTTTCCGCAGGGCCCATTGGGCAGGTGCGGTTGTTGATAACTTTGGATCAGCCGCTGAGCCGGGGAGGATCGGCGGCTGACTCGACGTGGATCAGCCCCTGATCCTCGGAGAGGCGGGGAGTGGGCGTTCAGAAGGCCTCGGGCATCTGGGAGAACTGGGGCGTCCGGAACGCGCGCCGCCGTCCTGGAATCCCATTGGCGCAGGGCACAAAAAAAGCGAC
>CASEMS010000013.1 GCA_949288955.1 uncultured Lentisphaeraceae bacterium | reverse complement strand
CCGCGAGGCCAAGGACTGGAACATCTCCCGCAACCGCTTCTGGGGCTCCTGCCTCCCCGTCTGGGTCAACGAGGCCGACCCGCAGGACATGATCTGCGTCGGCTCCGTCGCCGAACTCGAAGCCCTCTCCGGCCAGAAGGTCACCGACCTCCACAAGCACTTCATCGACAAGATCCTCATCCGGCGCGACGGCAAGACCTACCGCCGCACCCCCGAGGTGCTTGACTGCTGGTTCGAGTCCGGCTCCATGCCCTACGCCCAGCAGCACTTCCCCTTCTCCGGCAAGCCCCTCGAAGACTTCTTTCCCGCCGATTTCATCGCCGAGGGCCTTGACCAGACCCGCGGCTGGTTCTACACCCTGCTTGTCCTTGGCACCCTGCTTTTCGGCAAGGCCCCCTACCGCAACGTCATCGTCAACGGCCTCGTCCTTGCCGAGGACGGCAAGAAGATGTCCAAGCGCCTCAAGAACTATCCCGACCCCTCCGAGGTCATCGAGAAGTTTGGCGCCGACGCCCTTCGCCTCTACCTCATCAACTCCCCCGTCGTCCGCGCCGAGAACCTCCGCTTCTCCGAGAACGGCGTCCGCCAAGTCCTCCGCGACCTGCTCATCCCGTGGTGGAACGCCTACGCCTTCTTCGTCACCTACGCCAACGCCGACGGCTTTGACGAGCCAGACGTCGCCACCCCCGCCTCCCCCAACGTCCTCGATCGCTGGATCGTCTCCTCCATGGAGACCCTCATCGCCGACGTCACCGCCGCACTCGACGCCTACGACCTCCAACGCGCCGTCCGCCCCTTCGTCGCCTTCGTCGATGCCCTCACCAACTGGTACATCCGCCGTTCCCGCCGCCGCTTCTGGAAGAGCGAGGACGACGCCGACAAGCGCCACGCCTACCGCACCCTCCGCTACGTCCTCCTCCAACTCGCCAAGGTCGCCGCGCCCTTCTGCCCCTTCGTCTCCGAGCAGATCTATCGCAACCTCAAAGGCCCCGGCGATCCCGAGTCCGTCCACCTTTGCGACTTCCCGCTCCCCCATGCCGCCGCCCGGGATCTCCCCCTCGAACGCGACATGGCGCTCGTCCAGCGCATCGTCGGCCTCGGGCGCCAACTGCGCGTGGACGAGGACCTCAAAGTCCGCCAGCCGCTCGCCGCCCTCCGCGTCGCCTCCGCCGACCCCGCCGTCCGCGCCGCCCTCCCCCGCTACGCCGACATCATCAAGGAAGAGCTCAACGTCAAGGAACTCCGCCTCTCCGCCGACGAGACCGACCTCGCCACCCTCTCCCTCAAGGCCGACTTCAAGCGCCTTGGCCCCCGCTTCGGCGCCCGCATGAAGGCCGCCGCCGCCGCCATCGCCGCGCTCCCCCCCGAACAGGCCGCCGCCCTCGCCCGCGGCGAGGCCGTCACCCTCAACCTCCAAGGCGAGGCCGTTCAGATCGCGCCCGATGACGTCGTCATCCGCCGCGACCCTCGCGAGGGGCTCGTCGTCGCCGCCGAGGACAACGCCGTCGTCGCCCTCGAGACCGACCTCACCCCCGCCCTCATCGCCGAAGGCCTCGCCCGCGAATGCGTCTCCCGTGTCCAAGCCCTCCGCAAAGAGGCCGACCTCGAGGTCACCCAACGCATCGACATCCTCGCCAGCGCCGACGACGAGCTCGCCGCCGCCCTCACCGAATGGCAGGACTTCATCCTCGAAGAGACCCAAGGCGACGCCCTCATCCTTGGCGACCCCCTCGGCGACCCCATCGACATCAACGGTCACGAGGCCACCCTCGCTATCGACCCCAAGTGAGCCCACCCAACAAAAAAGCCCCCGAGCCTTCCGCTCGGGGGCTTTTTTGTATTCCTCAGGTATGCGTCAATCGGCAATCTACCACGCCACCGGCACGCGCCTTATCCGCCCGCACCGCCAGACGCCTCGCCCCGGCGGGTACGTGCGTCGGCGGCCAATCCTCAGAGGCTCAGCCGTCGATCCACCGAGAGTCAGCCGCCAAGTCTCCCCGTCTCGGCGGCTGATCCGCTTCGGGGTGGCCGCCGATCCATCGAGACACTCCTTCAGGTCCTTTGCGTCCTTCAGGTCATTCAGGTCTTTTCTCACCCGAAAGACCTCTAGGACTTCTAGGACATCTGGGACTTCTAGGATTGGTTCGCCTCACTCGCCGCCATCCTAGTCGTCCCAGAAGTCCTGGCCGTCCTAGTTGTCCTTTCCCGTTCGGTGTGCTGGAAGGCGCGGCCGCAGGCCGCGCCCGGGGGTGCAGGGTGCCTTGCACCCTGCCGAGAGTTCTGGGGGCGGCGCCCCCAGCCTCCCGAAAGCCTCCCCCTTCCTCTCCCCAACCCGCCACTCCCTCTTCCTCCTTCAGCCGCTAAGTCTCTCGACGTTGGCGGCTAATACTCCAAGACGCAGCCGCCGAGTCTCGCACGGTGGCGTTTGACGGTGGGTGGGGAAGGTGTTACAGTGATCCCAACGTTGCCTAGGTGTGGCGGAAAGCACAGGCGAAGGGGTCAATCATGAGGACTGCGCGTTGGATGGCGGCCGTGTTGGCGGTTGTGGCGTTCGCGGTAGCGGGGATCGCCGCACAGCCGAAGGTGGGGCATGTGGTGTTGGTGGGCTGCGATGGGTGGGCCGCGTACAGCGTGCGCAAAGCCGACCCTGCGACGATCCCCGCCATCCGTGGGCTCATGCGGCGCGGCGCGTGGACGCTCAAGGACCGCGCGGTGCTGCCCTCCTCAAGCGCGGTTAATTGGGCGGCGATGTACTCAGGCGCGCCCACCGAGCTGCATGGCTACACGACGTGGAACTCCCGCAAGCCGGAGATCCCGGGCAATCTTCTCAACGAGCGCGGCCATGCGCCCACCATCTTCTCCGAGCTGCGGCGCCAGCGCCCCGATTCGCGCATCGCCGTGGTGGCGGAATGGGATGTCCATCGCGACCTGATCGACCATCCGGCGGCGGATGTCTTCTTCCATGTGCCGGGCAAGCACAAGCAGTCTTCCGACGCGGTCGTCGACGAGGCGGTGCGCCTCATCAAGGAGGAGAAGCCGCGTTTGCTGACCCTCTGCCTGGATCAATTGGATTATGTGGGGCACGCCGAGGGGTGGGACACCCCTGCCTATTACCAGGCGCTTGCCGTCATCGATGGCCACATCGGGCGCGTCCTCAAGGCCATCGAGGAGGCCGGGATCGCGCAAGACACCGTGGTGATCCTGACCTCCGACCACGGCGGGCTTGGGAAGAAGCACGGCAGCACGACCCTCGCGGAGATGGAGATCCCCTTCATCCTCGCGGGGCCGGTCGTCAAGCCCGTGGGCGAGTTCGATTTGGCGATGATGCAGTATGACTGCGCCGCCGTCATCGCCGATCTGCTGGGGGTGGAGCCGCCCATCGCGTGGCGCGGCCGCGCTTATCCCCAGTTGCTGACGAAGTGAGCGGCCGTCGGCACGCGGCCGTCAGGCGTTGCCGAGTCTTCGCGTGTCGGTGGCTGGGGCTTTGAGGTTTGCTGGAGGGGAACGCTAGGACGGCTAGAACCTCTAAGACATCTGGGTCGCCTCCCCCACCCGCCGCCATCCTAGTCGTCCCAGAAGTCCTGGCCGTCCTAGGAGTCCTTTCCCGTTCGGTGTGCCGGAAGACGCGGCCATAGGCCGCGCCCGGGGGTGCAGGGTGCCTTGCACCCTGCCGGGGGTTCTGGGGGCAGCGCCCCCAACCTCTCCAGAGAACCACACCCTCTCTTCTTCAATCCACCTCTCCCTTGTTCCTCCATCGGCGGCTGATCCACCGAGACTCAGCCGCCAAGTCTCTTTGCGTCGGCGGCTGATGCTCGGAGTGTCGGCGGCGGAGGATTTGGGGTGGGGGGCGGAGGGTGGATGAAAAAGGGGGTTGCGCTGATAGAGGGGCTATAGGTGTAACTGAGCCGAGGGTCGGCCTTGCCGCCTTTGCGGATGAGCGATTCCTGCGTCCGCCGCCGTGTTTTTGCCTTTTTGCCGCGTCGCCCCCTAGGGGGCGCCCCCTCTTCCGCCTTGCCTCGACCTCTGCCAGTCCACCTTCTTTCCTCTTTCGCTTCTTCCCTTTCACCTGCGCAATTACATTGTGGACGATTCACATTCCATCAGGCACGGCGGGCGATTGCCACGCCACGTGAGGATTGTGTTATAATGGTGTGGTTATGAGAGAGTCCACAGCGGTTTATCCGGGCACCTTCGACCCGATGACGAAAGGGCACTTCGACCTGATTGGCCGGAGCGCGAGCCTCTTCGACCGTCTGATCGTGGCGGTGGCGGGGATCTCGCCGAAGCCGACGCGGCTCTTCGGGATCGAGGAACGCCTGGAGATGGTGCGCGAGTCCATCGCCGAAGAGGGGCTGACGAACGTGGAGGTGATGCCGCTGGACTGCCTGTTGGTGGAGTTTTGCCGGCGGCATAAGGTGCGCGCGGTGGTGCGGGGGTTGCGTGCGTACAGCGACTTTGAGTACGAGTTCCAGATGGCGCTGACGAACCGCCGTTTGGCGCCGGAGGTGGAGACGCTCTTCCTCATGCCCAACGAGGAGCATAGCTACATCACGGCCTCGACGGTGCGCGAGGTGGCGCGCTATGGCGGGGAGACGGCCTATTTCGTGCCGCCGTGCGTGGAGCGTCATCTGAGGGCCTTCTTGGCGGCGCACCCGGAGCAACGAATCCAAGGAGGGGCGGTTGGAAACACCGGCGCGTTTGACCGTTGACCTCACCGCTTTGCGCGAGGGGGTGCCGGTGCGTCTGTCGGGCGCGCTGGATGCCGCCGCGTTGGACATCGACGATCTGGAGTGGGTGCGTCCGGCGGGGCCGTTGGCCTATGCGGCGGAGGTGACGCTGCTCCCGGGGGATGCGCTGTCGGTGCGGGGGCGTCTGCGCTTGCCGTGCGTTTGCGTCTGCGGGCGCTGCGGGCGTGATTTCCAGGCGGAATACGCCGAGGATGGGTGGCGCGAGGACTTTGACGTGGCGGGGCTGACGAGCCTCGACTTGACGGAATCGGCGAGAGAAGGTATTATTCTCGCCCTTCCTTCGTATCCGGTCTGCGGCGAAGGCTGCAAGGGCGTCTGCCCGCGGTGCGGCCGCAACCTCAACGAAGGGCCGTGCGGCTGCGCGCCGGACGGGGAGGAATCCCCATGGGGCGCGTTGGACGGCCTGACGGCGCAGACCGCGGAAAACGCTGAAGAAAGAAAGTGAGTGAATCATGGCAGTTCCTAAACGCAAGAAGTCCAAAATGCGCGTGCGTCAGCGTCGCGGTCAGATCAAGGCGGCCATCCCCGGCACCGTGACGTGCGCCTGCGGCGCGACCCGCCTGGCCCATCGCGCCTGCCCCGCCTGCGGGCAGTACGACGGCCGTCAGGTGCTTGACGTGTCCGCAGAGTGAGCGCCCGGGCGCGGGATGGATCCGGAAGGCAGACGAATCTGCAAAGGGGGCTGACGTTATGCGGATAGCACTCGATGCGATGGGTGGCGACAACGCGCCCTATGAGATTGTCTGGGGCGGCGCGGAGGCGGCGGCCCAGACGCAGGATTCGATTATCCTGGTGGGCGACGAGGCGGCCATCCGCAAGGCGTTCCGCCACCGTCACCCCAAGATCCGGCCAACGCCCGACGTGGAGGCCCTGCTGCGTGAGGGGCGCCTGAGCATCGTCCACACCGATGAGTCCGTGGCGATGGAGGACGCCCCCGCCGCCGCCGTGCGGCGCAAGCGCAATTGCTCCATCAATGTCTGCATGCGCCTGGTCAAGGAAGGCAAGGCCGACGCCGCGGTCTCCGCCGGGAACTCCGGCGCGATGGCGGCCTCGGCGCTCTTCATCCTTGGGCGTATCAAGGGGGTCTCCCGACCCGCCATCGCCACGGTGCTGCCCACCGCGGCGGCAGATCGGCCGCTCCTGTTGCTTGACGCCGGCGCGAACACCGATTGCCATCATGCCTGGTTGCGCGAATTCGCCGTGATGGGCGACATCTACAGCCGGTTGGTGCTGGGGTGCGAGAAGCCCGTGGTCGGCCTGATGAGCATCGGCACCGAGGACTGCAAGGGCAATGAGCTGACCAAGCACGCCTTCCCGCTTCTGCGCGATTACACGCCGGGCATCGACTTCAAGGGCAACGTGGAGGGCCACGATGTCTTTGAGGGCAAGACCGACGTGATCGTCTGCGATGGTTTCGTGGGCAACGTGATTCTGAAGACGTCGGAGAGTGCCGCGCACGCGATGGTCAGCTGGCTCAAGCGCGTGATCATGGGGAACCTCTTCTACAAGCTCGCGGCGATTCCGCTGTTGCCGGCGTTGCGCAAGCTCAAGCATCAGATGGATCCGGAGATCTACGGCGGCGCGCCGCTCTTGGGCGTGCCCGGCGCGGTGATCATCACCCACGGCTCCTCCACGCACAAGGCCATCGCCTATGCGTGCGCCGCGGGGTCGCGCGCGGCCGAGCACAATGTCTCGCGCGAGATTGCCGAGCGTATCGCCGCTTTGCCGGAAGTGCCGTTGGATGATGAGCTTCCGCCGCGCGCGGAGGCGTCTGCGGCGCAACCGGTTGCGCCCGCGCCCGAAAACCGCTAAACTAAGGCCCCAAGAAAGGATGGATAAGCCGATGTTGAATTGCTTCTTCGCAGGGCAGGGCGCCCAATTCCCCGGGATGGGCAAGGATCTGGCCGAGCACGATCCGGAGATCATGGCGCTTTTCGACCGCGCCGATGCGGTGTTGGGCTTCGGCCTGAAGCAGCTCTGCTTCGAGGGGCCGCAGGAGGCGCTGACCCGCTCGGACATCTGCCAGCCGGCCATCTTCACTGTCTCGATGGCGTGTTGGGAGGCGTTCCGCAAACGTTGCCCCGCCGCCCAGCCCACCGCCGCCGCAGGCCTCTCCCTGGGTGAGTGGACGGCGCTCTGCGCCGCCGGCGTGCTCGACTTCGAGACCACGCTGCGAATCCTCCAGGCGCGCGGCAAGTATATGCAGGAGGCTTGCGAGGCCAAGCCCTCCGGCATGATCTCCATCATGGGTGCCACGCCCGAGCAGCTCGCGGCCATCTGCGAGGGTTCCGGTTGTACCGTCAGCAACATCAACTCCGACAGCCAGCAGGTCATCTCCGGCACGCATGAGGCCGTCGCCAAGGCCGCCGAGCTCGCCACCGCGCAGGGCATCAAGAACGTGGTTCTCCAAGTGGCCGGCGCCTTCCACTCGCCTTTCATGACGCCCGCGCGCGAGCGGTTGGCCGATTTCGTCAAGGACATCACCTTTGGCGTTCCGAGCGTCCCCGTGCTCTCCAACGCCACCGGGACCTTCCATGCGCAGGACGGCGAGGCCATCAAGGAGGCGATGCTCCGCCAGGTGGACAGCCCCGTCCACTTCTCCGATTGCGTCAAGGCCGTGATGGGTCCCGGCGCCATCTTCGCGGAGTTCGGCCCCGGCAAGGTGCTCTCCGGCCTCATCCGCCGTATCGACCGCGCCAACGTCGTCACCAACGTCCAAGACGCCGCGACCCTTGAGGCCACCGCCGCCAAGGTGGGCGCCTAACAGACAGGAGGCTCAGCATGTACGATTTCACCGGCAAAGTCGCCCTCGTCACCGGTTCCGGCGGCGGGATTGGTTTGGCCACCGCCAAGGCCTTCGCCGAATGCGGCGCCGATGTGGCGTTGCTCGACTTCAACCCTGCCTTGCTTGAGGCCGCCAAGCCCCAGGTCGAGGCCTATGGCCATCGCGTCATCACCCTTCAGTGCGACGTCTCCAAGGCCGACCAGGTCGAGAAGGCCGTCAAGGACACCGTCGAGCAGCTGGGTCGCTTGGACATCTTGGTGAACAACGCCGGTATCACCCGCGACAACCTCCTCCTGCGCATGGATGAGGCCGAGTGGGACGCCGTGCTCAGCACCAATCTTAAGTCCGTCTTCCTTTTCTCCAAGGCCGTCATCCGCCCGATGGGCAAGAACCGTGGCCCCGACGGCAAGCCTTGCGGCGGTTGCATCGTCAACACCGCCTCCGTCATTGGCCTCTTCGGCAACGTTGGGCAGGCCAATTATGGCGCGGCCAAGGCTGGCGTGATCAACTTCACCAAGACCTTCGCCAAGGAATATGGCAAGAAGAAGATCCGTTGCAACGCCGTCGCCCCTGGCTTCATCAAGACCAAGATGACCGAGGTCCTCTCGCAGGAGGCCAAGGACAAGATGGCGCAGATGATCCCTCTCCAGGCGCTCGGCGAGCCCGAGGACGTGGCGAAGGCCATCCGCTTCCTCGCCTCCGACGAGGCCTCCTACATCACCGGCCAGACCCTCGCCGTCAGCGGCGGCATGGCCTTCTGACGTTTTCAACAACAACGCCCCCTCCGTGGGGGCCGAACAACCCCAAGGAGCACAGAACATGTCCCTCGAACAGAAAGTCAAAGACATCATCGTCGATCAGCTCGGCGTGGACGCCGCCCAGGTGACCCCCGAAGCTTCCTTCATCGATGACCTCAGCGCGGATTCCCTCGATCAGGTCGAGCTCATCATGGCCTTCGAGGAAGAGTTCGGCGCCGAGATCCCCGACGAGGATGCCGAGAAGCTGACCACCGTCGGTGCCGTCATCAAGTATCTTCAGGACAAGGGCATCACCGCGGACTAAGCCCGCGCGCACCACTTTCCTAAAAGCGAAAGCCTCCCGACCGGGAGGCTTCCTTTTTTTGTTGGCGCTTTGTTGGCGTGGGGTGGGGGATGGTCAGCGCGGCAGGGGAATCTTGCGGAGGCGCGCGCCGAGGAGGGCGAAGCAGGCGGCGATGGCGGCCAGGATGAGGCAGGGAACGGCGACCCAAAGCGCTTGGTGCCCGGCGGCGAGCTGATAGTAGAGGGTGGCGACGCACCAGCCCAAAAGCGTGAGGTAGCCGAAGAGGATGGAGGAGTAACCCCAGCCGATCTCGCGGATGACGGTGGCCATCGCGGCCAGGCAGGGGACATAGAGGAGGACGAAGAGGAGGTAGGCGAAGGCGCGCGCTTTGCTGTGCCCGAACTTCTCGGTAAGTGTCCGCATGAGGGTGGCGTCGTCCTCGCTGGGCGCTTCGGCATAGGCCGCATTGAGTTCATCCATGCCGAGCGGGTCGCGGAGGGTGGCAAGGAGGCCGGAGAAGGCATCTGGGATGGTCTGGAAGGCGTCGCCGATGCCTTGGGCAAGGGTCTGGCGGGCCTCGGCCCAAGTGGGCGGCGCGGAGGCTTCGTCAGGTTCGTGCGTCTGCCCGATGGCATAGAGGGTGGTGAGGGAGGCGACGACCTGCTCTTTGGCGAAGAGGCCGACGATGAGGGCGACGGAACCTTGCCAGTTGTCGTCCTCCACGCCCATCGGGGCGAAGACGGGCGCCAAGGCCCGACCGGTCACTTCGATGACGGAGGCTTTGCCCTCGGCAAAGGGGTTGGGCAGGACGATCCGGTCGCAGACACTGAGAATCAGCACCATCAGCGCCATGACTTTGCCCGCGCGGAAGAGGAAGTGGCGGAGACGCTCCCATGCCTGTCGGAGCACGGCGCCGGGTCGGGGCAGGTGGTAGAGCGGCAATTCCAGGACAAAGGGTGAGGGCTCACCCACGAAAAGCGTGTGTTTGAGCAGTAGTCCTGTGAGGATGGCGAGCGCGATGCCAGCCAAGTAGACCGCGAAGACCATCGTCCCCGAGGCCGCGCCGAAGAACGCCGCGCCGAAGAGCGCATAGACGGGAAGGCGCGCCCCGCAGCTCATGAAGGGCGTCATGAAGATGGTCAGCAGGCGGTCGCGTCGGTTGGGGAGGGCGCGGGTGGCCATGATGGCGGGCACCGTGCAGCCAAACCCCACGAGCATCGGCACGAAGGCGCTGCCGGGGAGGCCCAACAGACGCATGAAGCGATCCATCACATAGGCCGCGCGCGCCATGTAGCCGGAGTCTTCCAGGATGGAGAGCCCCAGGAAGATGAAGAAGACGGGGGGGATGAAGGTGAGGACGGTTTGGATGCCCACGCCGAGCCCACCGGCGAGGAGGGTATTGAGCCATTCCGGCGCGCCGAGAAGGGTGAGCGCGTTGCCCAGTCCCGTGACGAAGAGCGCGTCGCCCACGCCGTCGAAGAAATCGATGAAACAGCCGCCGACCACTTGGGTGAACCAGAAGAGGAGGTACATGGCGGCGAGAAAGAGGGGGATGCCCAGCCAACGGTTGAGGACCACCCGGTCGAGTGCGCGCCCCAGTTCGGCACGGGTGCGCCCGTTTTGGCGGCGGATGCCGTCGACGATGGCGGCGATGGCGTCATAACGGGCGTCGGCGATGAGGACGTCGGGGGTGGTGCTGTGGGCGCGCTCGAAGGCTGCGATTGCCGACTCGCCGCCGGGCAGGATGCCTTCCAAGCGATGGATGGCGGCGGATGGGGGTTCGTCGGGGCGGCGGAGCGCTTGGAGCGCGTCGCGGATCGCGGGGGGATAATCCGCGTGGGCGGGGCGTTGGGGGGCGGCGAGTGCGTCGTGGATGGCGTGGTCGAGCGCGGCACGGTTGGCGCGTCGGCGGATGTCGGCGGTGACCACGGGCACGCCGAGGCGTTTGGAGAGCGTGGGAATATCGAGGGAGAAGCCTTGGCGGCGCAGGATGTCCGTCATCGAGAGGACGACGACCATTGGCTTGCCGAGTTCCATGAGGGCAAGCGTGAGGTAAAGGTTCCGTTCGAGGTTGACGGCATCGACGACGTTCACGATGAGGTCTGGCTCCCCACCGCGGGCATACTCCGAGGCCACGCGTTCGTCCTCGGAGACGGCATGGAGAGAATACATACCCGGGAGGTCAACGACTGTTACGCGCGTCCCGTCACGAAGATCGGCTTGGCCCAACAATTTCTCGACGGTGACGCCAGGCCAATTGCCCGTTACTTGGCGGAGGCCTGTCCACGCGTTGAAGAAGGTGGACTTGCCAGTGTTGGGGTCACCGACGAGGGCGATGGTGATGGAAGGTTTGGCCGCGCTCATTTCTGCGCGGCCCGAAGTTGAAGAATCGTGGCCTCATTTTTGCGGAGTGAGAGGTCAAACCCACGCACGCGCAGGCGCATCGGGTCTCCCATCGGCGCCACGCCGATGAGCTGGATGGTCGCCCCGCGCGTGAGCCCCAACGCCAACAGTTTGGCGCGGTAACCCGCCTGCGTGACGGTGTAACCGGTGATCTCGGCCCTGTCGCCGACCTTCATGTCCGTGATTCCCATCTTCGTTCGCCTTTCCTTGGCCGTGTGAGGCATGGATTGGTGCTTAGACGTGCAAAATAATAGCATAGGCTAACAGCCTTCGCAACTCCTTCCTCCTTTATTCGGTGGCGATTCTTCGCACACTGTTCGCTCATGAGTCAAATGACCGGGCGCGGGGTGCGTCGCCGTGTGCGCAGGGGCATGGGGCGTCGCGGATGGGTGATGCGCGGGGTGGGGGAGGTGCTATACTTCCGAACAGTCTCACACAAACAAAGGAATGGCATGGGAAACGGTTTGATAGTGGCGGCTCTCATGGTGGCAGGGGTGGCGCGTGCGGCGTTGCCGGACGGTTTTTCCGTGGATGGGCGCGCGCCGAAGACGGCGTGGGCGGAGTTGGGGCATCGCACGGAGACGTGCCCGGGCGACCCGAGGGCCGCGCGACGCTTCGACCGCGCCGAGACGCGGTGGGAGGTGGGGCCGCGCGAGGACTTGGGCGGGGGCCTGTGGTTGGAGCGGCGGGTCTGCGACCGGGGCGCCTACCGACGCTTCGTCTACACGATCACCGCCGACCAGCCCACCCCAATAGGGCAGATCACCTTCTTCGCCGATGAGCCTGGCACGCGCAATGGCACGGCGGACGGCGCCGTCCTCGTCCGTGCCGACGGCGCCTCCTTCTTGGCGGTGGAGCATCCGATGACGAAGCTGACGGCCAAGGAGGGGCGTCTCACGGCCACGCTCCCCTGCGGGGTGACCTTGGCGCCGGGGGAGCGGCTGAGCTTCGCGGCGGTGGAGGGCAAGGTTCGCCCGGGGCAGTTACGCCGCGACTTTCAGGCTTATCTCGAAGAGGTGCGCGCGCATCCTTACCGCGTGCTGCCGCACTACAACAGTTGGTACCATCTGGGCATCGACGGGCACACGAACCCCGACCCGCTCAAACGGATGGCCGCCGCACGCTGCCTCGCGGCCATGGAGGCTGTCGCCGCGCCTCTTGCCAAACGCGGTGTTACGCTTGATTCCTATCTTTGGGATGACGGCTGGGACGACTGGGACAGTCTGTGGGCCTACCACGCCGGTTTCCCAAAAGGCTTCTCCCCGCTCGCCGACTTCGCCCACGCGCACGGCGGCTCCATCGGTGCCTGGCTCAGCCCCTGGGGCGGCTACAACGCCAGCAAAACCGCCCGCGTGGCCCATGCCAAGGCCATCGGCCTGCCCACGAACGCGGGTGGGCTTTCCTTGGCGCAGCCCCGCTATCGCGAGGCCTTCACCGCGCGTTGCCTCCAGATGGTCGCCGATTACGACATGAACCTCTTCAAGTTCGACGGCATTGGCGGCGGCGTCTGGGCGCTTGGCACGGACGCGGCCACCGCCCCCGACCTCCGCGGCCTCTTCGCCCACATCGAGGCCCTCCGCCGCGCCAAGCCCGACCTCTTCGTCAACTGCACCGTCGGCACTTGGCCCTCGCCCTTCTGGACGCTCTGGGCCGACAGTATCTGGCGCGGCGGCGGCGACTGGGGGCAGGCCGGCCCCGGCCCCAAACGTGAGCGTTGGATCACCTATCGCGACAATGTGGTGCACGACCGCCTTGCCCGCGACAACCCTCTCTATCCCCTCAACTCCATCATGCTCCACGGCGTCATCGTCGCCAAGCAGTTCGGCATGGCCGTCGGCCCAGACCCCGCCGCCACCCGCGCCTTCGCCAACGAGGCCTGGATGGGCGTCGCCTGCGGCACCGGCCTCCAAGAGTTCTACCTCACGCCCGAGATCATGCCCGAGGCGTGGTGGGACATCCTCGCCGAGGCCATCCGTTGGCTCCGCGCCAACGCCGCCGTCCTTCGCGACGCCCACTGGCACGGCGGCTCCCCCGCCCAAGGACAACCCTATGGCTACGCCGCGTGGACGCCCGAAAAGGCCGTTCTCATCGTCCGCAATCCCTCCGACAAGCCGCAGGCTTGGAGCCCCGATCTCCCCGCCGCGCTTGAGCTCCCCTCCGGCGCGCCCACGCCCAAGCCTGTCGCCATCCCCTATTCCTCCCATGGCCGCACACTGCCTCTGCCCGGGACGCTCACGTTGGAGCCCTTCGAGGTTCTTCTCATTGAGCTCCGCCCCTGATGCTTTGGGGGTATTCGGGCGGGTTGAGGCTTAGGAGGAGGGCGTTGCGGGGGGCGGGCCAGTCGCGGAGGAGCGCGTCGCCCGTCGCGGGGCCGTTGATTCATTTCGGCTCAGCGGCTGATCCACTTCGGCTCAGCGGCTGATCCACTTCGGCTCAGCGGCTGATCCACTTCGGCTCGGGGGCTGATCCATCTTGGGTCAGCCCCCGAGGCATAGGGCGTTTGCCGCTGCGTTGCGTTTAGTGGGCGCGCGTTTCGTAGCGCACGGGGAGGTCGCCGGCGGAGAAGCCGATGCGGACGCCGCAGGCCCCCTCGGGGATGGCCCAGGCGCCCTTGGCCTCGCTCCAATAGCGGAAGTCCTCGGGCTTAAGGGTGAAGGCGACGAGGCGTTCCTCGCCGGGGGCGAGGGTAACGCTCTTGAAGGCGGCCAGCTCCTTCTCGGGCATGGGCTGCCCTTCGCTCTCGGGCTTGGAGACGTAGCACTGGACGACGGCGCGGCCGGCGCGCTTGCCCACGTTGCGCACCTTCACGGCGTAGTTGCCGCCCTGGGCGCCGGCGGGCTCGATGGCGAAGTCGGTGTAGGTGAGGCCGAAGCCGAAGGGCCAGCGCGGCGTCTTGCCGAAGCGGTCGAAGCCGCGGTAGCCCACCCAGATGCCGTCGTGGTAATACTGACGGGCCTGGAAGGGCTTGGGCAGGAGCTTGCCGTTCTCGCCGGTGAGGAGGCCGGGATAGGTGATGCCGTTGCCGAGGCTGTGGCAGTGCCAATCCTCCAACCGCTTGCCCCAGGTGTAGGGGAGGCGGCCGCCGGGGGCGGCGTCGCCGAAGATGAGGTCGGCCAGCGCCAAACCACCCTCGCCGCCGGCGTACCAGGTAACCAGCAGGGCGGGCACGTCGTCGATCCACTCCTCGACGGAGACGGGCGCGCCGGTGGTGAGGGCGACGACGACGTTGGGGTTGACGGCGGCCACCTTGCGGATCAGCTCGGCCTGCGGGCCCTTGAGCGCAAGGCTCGGGCGGTCGGCCGGCAACACCAGCCCCCAGCCGAGCACCTCGCGGTCGAGGGTGTGGTCGAGTCCGCCGCAGAAGACGACGAGGTCGGCCTGCTTGGCGGCCTCGACGGGGTCCATCGCGGGCATCCCCGGCACGGAGACGGCGTCCTTGCGGCCCTCGTTCTCGAAGCGGAAGCCGGGGGCGAAGAGGATGCGGTCGCGCCCGAAGCGCTCGACGAAGGCGGCCAGCGGGGTGACCTCGCGGTCGGTGTGGATGGCGCCGGAGCCGCCGCGGACCCGGAGGTGGGAGCCGTCGATCATCGTGTGGTACTGGTCGGCGTTGGGGCCGATGAGGGCGATCTTGCGGACGGCCTTCTCGTCGCGCGGGAGGAAGGCCTTGTCGTTCTTGAGGAGGACGGCGCTTTCGCGGGCGACGCGGCGGGCGAGGGCGCGGTGCTCGGGGGAGCGGACGCTCCGCTCGCAGGCGGCCTGCTCGGCCTTGTCGGCCTCGGTGGCCAGGTCGAAGGCGCCCATGCGGAAGAGGTTGCGCAGGTTGCGGCGGGTGGCCTCCTCGGCGCGCTTGGCGTCGATGACGCCTTTGCGCACCTGCTCGGCCTCCCAGGCGTCGCGCTTCGCGTCCGGCTTCACGCCGGATTCGATGGTGGCGCCGCCGTTGATGGACTTGACGGTGTCGCGCCAGCCGCCCCAGTCGGAGTAGAGCGCGCCGTCGAAGCCGAAGGAGGCGAGCATGTCATTGATGTAGGCGCTGTGCGAGCACCACTGGCCGCGCACGGCGTTGTAGCCGCCCATGATGGCCCAGCACTGCCCTTCCTTCACCGCGAGCTCGAAGGGGCGGGCGTAGATCTCGCGCACGGCGCGCTCGGGGCAGTCCACGTCGATGATGGTGCGCGCCCACTCCTGGTCGTTCAGCACCCAGTGCTTCATGCAGGGGGAGACCTTGACGGACTGGAGGCCGCGGCAGACCGCCGCCGCCATCTTGCCCGAAAGGAGCGGATCCTCGCCGAAATACTCGAAGTTGCGCGCGCCGAGCGGGGAGCGGGCGATGTTCGCCCCCGGCCCCAGAAGCATCCGCGCCGGCACCTCGCCCACCGAGTAAGCCCCGCGCGTCTCGCGCCCCAGCGCCCGGCCGACCTCCTCGGCCAAGGCCTCATCCCACGTCGCCGCGTAGGCGATGGCCGAGGGGAAGTAGGTGATCGGCGTCTTGTAGTCCGTGCGCGGGCCGTTCGGGCCGTCGAGCGTGCGGATCTCCGGCAGGCCGATGCGCGGGAGCAGGCCCGAGCTCATGCCGCCGCTGGACGGAGGCGCGCCCTCGACGCGCGCGGAGGCCTCCACGCGCGAGACCGTGCCCGTGGCCATGCCCTGCGCCAACAGCGCACCCGGGAGCATCGCCGCCAAGAGGAAGGATGTCGTTCTCATAGCCCCAGTATAAAGCCTTCTGCCGCCTCATTCAACTTCTCGTCCGCATAATTTCCGCTCTGCCGCCCAGAGTACGCACTGGCATGCCTGAGGCGACGGGGGAGAAAAAAGGGGCCGCGCAGACGCGCGGCCCCAAAGGGTTGGATGGGAGGGTGAGGGTCAGTCGAGTTTCTTGCGACCCTCGAAGTAGGCCTCGATCTCTTCGAGCGTGCGGCCCTTCGTCTCCGGGAGGAAGAAGACGGCGGTGACCCAGTAGATCACGGTGCAGCCGGCGCAGAAGAAGAAGATGGTGGCGTAGCCCCAGTTGCCGACGACCGGGAGGAAGGTGCCGGCGATGACCGTGGAGACGCCCTGGTTGATGAGCAGGGCCACGGACATGCCGACGGCGCGGATGCGGGTGGGCATGAGCTCGGAGAGCGCAAGCCAGACGCAGACGCCGGGGCCGATGGCGTAGGTGGCGATGAAGATGGCGAAGAAGGCGGTGACGAGCCAGCCGTTGACGGGGCTGGGCAGCTCGCCGACGCGGAATTGCTTGAGGACGAACTCCTTGTTCCCGGAGGGGAGCTCGCGCCCGAAGACCTTGTTCATGAGCTTGTCCCACCAGCCGGCCTTGCGCTCCTGGAGGGGGATCTTGACGGTGAGGCTGTCGGCCCACTCCTGGCTCTTCTTGTTGGCCTCCGCGACCTTGGCCTGGAGGTCTTCCATCGCGGTATCGAGCGTGGTGGCGACGACGCCGGTGGAGGGCTCAAGGGGCTTGACGACGACGGTCTTCATGCCCATCTCGCCATCCTGCTCGTAGACGATCTTGACCTGCATGCCGCCCTTGGGGAAGTCCTTGGCGTCCATGCCGGTGGCCTCGCAGATGAAGCCGGGGGTGAGGGTGGCGACGAAGTCGTAGGTGTTGTCGACCATCTTGCCGGTCTCGGCGCCGGCCTTGACCTCGGGTTCCTTGAGGGTCTGCACCTTGACGGCGGCCTGGACGTTGGGGGCGCTGGCGAACTCGGCGTCCTTGCCGGGCTCGGAGCGCAGGAAGAGGAAGGCGACGCCGAGGAGGCCGATGATGATGCCGGTGGTGCCGATGGTGAGGAGCGCCTTGCGGCCGAGGCGGTCGACGAGGAACATGGCGACGAGCGTCATGACCATGTTGAGGATCTTGACGGTGAGGTCGCCCCAGTTGGCGATGGCGCCGTCGAGGCCCGCCTGGCGGAGGACGTCCACGATGTAGGCGAGGACGGAGTTGATGCCGGTGGCCTGGTTGCAGGCGAGGATGACGACCGCGAGGATGAAGGGGACGACGTACTTCTTCTGGAGGAGGGAGTCCTTGTGGGTGGTGGTCTGGGCCTTGGCGGCCTCGGCCTCGGCGGCGATGGCGGAGCCCATCTCGGCAAGTTCCTTTTCGGCGGCCTCGGGGCCGCGGCTGCGGGCGAGGGCGGCGAGGGCGGCGTCCTTGCGCCCCTTGCCGAAGAGCCAGCGCGGGGATTCGGAAATGGCGAAAGCGCCGAGGGTGAAGATGACACCGGGGACGGCGCAGGCCCAGAAGATGGCCTTCCAAGCGAACTCCATCGCGCCGAAGACGTCGCCGCCAGCGGCCTTCACGGCGTCAACGTGCATGGAGAAGCCCAGGCCGACGAGCGCGGCGAAGACGAGGCCGATGGTGAGCATGAACTGGAACATGCCCGTGCCGAAGCCGCGTTTGTCGGGGGTGAGGCATTCGGCCAGGTAGAGCGGGACGACGACGCCGACGAAGCCGGCGGCCGCGCCCTGCAAGATGCGCCCGGCGAGGAGCCAACCCAGCCCCGTGGGCACGCAGATGATGGGCACGCTGAGCACAAAGCAGATGCCGGAGAGGATCATCAGCCACTTGCGCCCCATCCATTCCGCGAGCGAACCGGCGAAGAGCGAGGAGAGGACGGAGCCGAGAAGCACGGCGGCGACGACGTAGGAGAGCTCGGCGGGGGTGTAGTTGGTGGTGGCCTGGAGGTAGGGCAGGGCACCGGCGATGACGCCGACGTCGATGCCGTAGAGCAGGCCGCCGAGGCCGGCGATGAAGAGAAGATACTTGTTGTAGAACGCGGTTGTCATGGGATTCCCTCCAAAGGGACGCGAATGCAAAAAAGAAGGCCCGCCGCAGGGCAAAATCTGCGGCGGGCCTGGAAGGGTCAGCACTCGGGGAGCGAGGCGGCGGCGGCGGACTGGCCGAGGCGGCGCACCTGCTCATCGGGCATGAAGACGTCGATGTCGTACTCGGGGAACTCCTCCTTGAGCACCTGCTTGGCGGTGGTGAGGATGAGATCGCCGCCCTTGCCGGAGGAGACGCGGCCCAGGAGCATCAACGAGTGGTAGTCGTAGAACTCGGCGTACCACGGGAGCGTGTAGCCCAGGTAGATGCCGATGGCCTTGTAGATGTCGGTGGCGACGGGGTCGTCGGCCTCCATGGCCTTCTGGACCTCCTTGAGGCGGAGGGGCAGGGTCTCCTCCTTGAAGGGGAACCCGGCGGCGAGGCCGAGTTTGTTGACGGCCTGCTGGGAGAAGTAGAGGGCGCCGACGCCGACGTCGCCCGACCACGGGTCGGCGGCGGCCTCGCAGTTGAGGTCGACGGGGGCGAAGGCGAGTTCGGAGATGCGGCCGGTGAGGACGCCCTTCTCGGAGTTGTCGATGTAGCCGACGGCCTCGGAGGTGCCCATGGCCAAGCCGATGATGCCCTTCTTGCCGAGGGCCAGGCGGCCGACGAGCGCGGAGACGTCGCCGTCGTTGGCGACCTCGAAGGGCACGCCGTAGTCGGCCTTGAGGCGCTTGAAGAGCTTCTGGGCCTTGGCGTACTCGGCGGGATCCTTGATGCCCTTGATGAGGCCGGCGGTGCGGAGCTCGTTGTCCACGATGACGCCGGCGGAGGAGCCGCCGATGGCATCGACCTTGCCGCCGGGGAGGTGGCTGATGGTCTCGTCGAAGCCGGCCTTGATGTGGGCATAGTGATAGTCGGAGTCGGTGGCGTTGTAGGGGTCCCAGGGGACTTCCTTCTGCCAGACGCTCTCGCCGTTGACCATGGCGGTGAGCTTGAAGTCGGAGCCACCGAGGTCGAAGCCGATGCGGTTGCCGTTCATGTTGCCGCCGAGGGAGATGGACAGGTCGTGGCCCTGCGGGATCTCCGCGGCCGGGGCCTCGACAATCTCGATGGGCCGGCCGTAGATGGTCTTGAAGAAGTCCCAATCAAAGGCACGGGCGCCCTTCGCGGAGTAATCGGCCTTCACCTTGTCCACGACGGGCTTGGGGGCGTCGATGTAGATCTTGAAGCCACCGGCGGACCAGAGCATGAACTTGACGATGCGCTCGACGAAACGGGCGAAGCCGGGGCACTCGACGGCGCGCTTGGGGTAGGGCAGCTCATAACGGGCCACGGCGCCGTTGTCGCGCTCGATGGCCACGGTGACGACGCCACCGGGATCCTTGGCCGCGTCCTCCTTGATGTGGCGGAGTTTGAGGAAGGCAGGCTTGAAGCCCGGGTCGAAGGGCGGCACGAACTTCAGGCCCGCGCAGGCGCATTGATGGGACATGTGTGATTCTCCTTTCCGAGGTTGGTGAGAGCGTTAGACGTTCATCTGCTGGCCGGCCTTGGCGTCCTTGTTGAGGAACGTCTCGTCCACGGCCTCGATGCCCAAGGGCTTGAGGTCGTGCCACGCGCCGCGGGTGAAATCGGGCACCTCGACGGGGGCGCCGTCGTGCTTCGAGGAGGTCTCGGTGAGCTCGGCGAGCACCGACCACTGGCAGGACTCGTAGACGTTGATGTCCAGCGGCAGACCGTTCTGAAGGCAGTAGCAGAGGCGCAGATCCATGAGGAAGTCCATGCCGCCGTGGCCGCCGAGGCGCTTGGCGAGCTCGCCGGACTGCACCCAGAGCGGGTGGCTATACTTGGCGAGAATCTCCTTCATCTGCGCCTGGTTGCACCAGCCGAGGTGCGGCGCCTTGTATTCGGGGTCGAGGGCAATCTGGAGGGGATAGTCCTTGAGGATGCCCTTGGTGCCGCTGATGAGGTTGATGCGGGTGTAGGGGCGCGGGCTGGTGGTGTCGTGCTGGACCATGATGGTGCGCCCCAGCTCGGTCTTGATGATGGCGGTGCTCATGTCGCCCTGGGCCCAAGGCCCCTTGAGGGCGCGCGCGTCGGTCATGCCGTACTTGTTGCCCTTGGAGGCGTCCGCCAGTTTGGCGAGGCGTTCTTTGTGGTAGTCCACGTATTCGGGGAAACCGAAGCACCCGCTGTTCATGGCGGTGAGGACGCGCATCTGGTCACCGCGGCCGACGTTCATGTACTGGCAGATCGGCCCCAGACCGTGCGTGGCGTAAGGGTTGCCCGTGTGCAGGGCGTTCCACTTCAGGCGCCAGAAGCCTTCGTAGGAGCCGTCGCGGAAGTTCCAGCCGCGCAGATCGTGGATGTAGGCGCCCTCGCCGTGGACGAGCGTGCCGAGGATGTTGTTGCGCACGAGGTTGAGCGCGAGCATCTCCGTCTCGCCGTAGCAGCAGTTCTCCAAGAGCATGCAGTGGCAACGCTTCTCCTCGGCCAGGTCGATGATGTCCCAACAATCCTCGACGGTGAAGACCATGGGCACCTCGCAGGCCACGTGCTTGCCGCAGGAGAGGGCGTACTTCACCATCGGCACGTGCATCTGCCACGGGCTGGCGACGTAGACCAGGTTGACCTCCGGGTCCTCGACCAACTTCTTCCACTCCTCCGTGCCGCCGAAATAACCCTTCGGCGCGGCGAAGCCATGCTCCTTCAGCCACTTCGTCGGTGCCGCCACGCGCGCCTCGAAGAGGTCGGAGAGTGCCACCACGCGCACCCCGGGGATCGCCGAGAGGCGGTAGACCGCGCCCGGCCCGCGCATCCCGAGCCCGATCACGCCCACCTTCACCGTGTCGAGCGGCTTGCAGGCCAGCCCGCCGACGTGCTCATGCTTGCGCGCGGGGATTTTGCAGCCGATGGCGCCCGTCAGGCCGACCGCGCCGACCATGCCGCTTGCTTTCAGGAATCCACGACGTGTGGAGAAAATGCTCATCTGTTCACCTCTGTTTTGGGTTGCGCACCATCGCATGTCTGCGACGATTTAGGATTAGTGTATACCATCACCGCGGCGCGGTCAAGCACAATCGGCCGGGGATGTCGGAAGCCCCCCCCACCAGACCGGAGACAAGAGCCTGGCAGGGGGGCCAAAGTATCCGCCACCATGCTGTGGCGAGATGGGGCAAAGTATACCGCACCCGCGCCGTCGGGCGGGCGCTTTTCCGTCATTCTTTTCACCTGTGCCCTGTCGTATGCAGGCAATGGCCCACCACGGCGGGGAGGGCCACGGCCGCCGTGTCGGTGCGCAGGGGGCGCGGCCCCAACGAGACCGGCGCGAAGCCGTGGGCCGCGAAGGCCGCCCGCTCCGCGTCCGTCCAGCCGCCGTCCGGGCCGATGGCGATGATGGGCGCGCCGGGGCCGAGTGCGGGCGCGCCCACGTTTGGCGCGGGATCGGCGATCAGGCGGGTGCCGACCTCGGGGAGGGCGGCCCAGAGATCGCGCAGTTTGGGGATGAGGCGCACGCGCGGCATGGCCGTGGACTTCCCCTGCATCAGCCCGTCGATCAGGACGGGGCGGTATTCCTCCGGGCGCAGCAGGTGCATTTGGAAGTAACTTTTCTCCACCTTCTCCGCCCCCACCAGGAAGAGATCCCGCACGCCCATCGTCGCGCTCTGGAAGAGGATGCGCCGCAACGAGCGCGGGCGCGTCAGCGCCAACACCAGGTCATACCACGGCGGCGGCCCCTCCCGCTCCGGCGCGAAGGTGAAGGCGACGGCGTCCGCCGAGACCTCCCGTACCGTTGCCGTGCCGATGGGGCCGTCCACGACGCCGGCCAGGAAGCGGTCGCCCGCCACCACGCGCAACACGGTGCGCAGATGGTCGGCGCGGGCGTCGCGCAACACGCACCGCCCGCCCACGCACTCCTCGGGGGAGATGAGGATCAGATTCATTCCAGGTTGGCCAGGTCGTTGCCCAAGGTCGCGAGGTCGATCTCCCCGCGGTAGACCTCTTTCACCGGCCCGGCGAGGGTCAGCCCGGTGCAACGGTTGTTGCGCCAGTCGGCGTCGACCGTCAGGATGAAGCCCCCGCTGGTGCGCACCGACATCGGGAGCGACCCGGCGTGCGCCTCGACGGCGGTGACGGCGGCGGCCACGGCGCCCGTCCCGCAGGCGCCGCTCTCGGCCTCCACGCCGCGCTCATAGGTGCGGATGCCCAAGTGATCCGCGTCGCGCTGGGTCACGAAGTCGACGTTCACGCCCTCCGGGGCGAAGGCTTGGTGGAGGCGCAACGCCCGCCCCAGGCCGATCACGTCCACCGTCTCCGCGCTGTCCACGCGCACCACGAAGTGGGGCACGCCGGTGTTGATGTAGTCGCCCTCGATGCGCTGCCCGTTCACATGGACCACCATGCCGTAGCTGCGGGCCGTCGCCTCGGGCATCCACACCTTCACGTTGCAGCCGTCGAGGATCTCCGCGTCCAGCAGACCGCAGGAGGTCTCCATCGTCATGGCGCGCGGGGCGGCGCCGATCTTGTGGGCGAACCAGGCCGCGCAGCGCGCGCCGTTGCCGCACATATCCACCTCCGTGCCGTCGGGGTTCAGGAAGCGCATCCGGAAGTCCGCCCGGTTCGAGCGTTGGATGAGGATGACGCCCTCGCAGCCGATGCCCGTGCGCCGCGCGGCCAACTGGCTCATCAGCACATAGTCCTGCCACGGCACCGTGCCCTCGCGGTCGTCCAACATCACAAAGTCGTTCGCCGCGCCGTGCATCTTCGTGAATCGCAACACCATCGCGCACACTCCTTTCCGGCGTCACTTCCGCAACGCCAACCGAATCAGATCCTGCACCGTGGCCTTGGGGTTCTTCTCGAAGGCCGCCTGGGCCATCGCCCGCGCGTCCTCGGCCCGGTTGCCCAGGGCGACGAGCGAGAGGATGGCGTCGCGCAATGCCTGGGGCGGCTCCTCCGCGCCGGCCTTCGCGGCCAACGCCTCGATGGGGTCCACCTTGTCGCGCAGCTCCATCACGATGCGCTCGGCGGTCTTCTTGCCCACGCCGGAGATGGAGGAGAGGCGCCGCACGTCCCCCTCCGCGATGGCCGCCGCCAACTCCCGTGCCGTCAGCCCGCTCAGCACCGCCAGCGCCAGCTTCGGCCCGATTCCCGAGATCCCCAGCAACGCCTGGAAGAAGCGCAGCTCCTGCGCCGACCCGAAGCCGAAGAGCAGCGCGTCGTCCTCCCGCACCAGATGGAAGATCCGCAGCGTCACCTCCTCGCCCTCCGCCGGCAGACGGTCGAAGGTGGAGAGCGGCACCGTCACCCCATAGCCGACCCCGCCGCACTCCACCACGAGCCCCGACGGCGTCTTTTCCGCCAACGTTCCCCTCAGCCGCGCGATCAAGCCCATGCCACGCCCCTCAGTCGCTGTTCCGCATACCGTACTTGCGGATGAGCCGTTGCAGGTAGGCCCGCTCGATCCCCGCCGACCGTGCCGACTGCGAGATGTTCTGCGCGTTGCGCGCCAGCAGGTCGCTCAGATACTTCCGCTCGAACTCCTCGATCAGCTCGTTCTTCATGTCCTTGAAGGGTCTGTCCGCGGAGATTTGAAAGGGCTGTTCCTCGGGCGTCTCCTCCATCTCCAGCCGCCCCGGCCCTTGGAGGAATGCGCCCAGATCCGCCGGGATGCGCCCCAACGCCTCCAGACGCTCCAGCATCGAGCGCAGCTCACGGATGTTCCCGGGCCAGTTGTAGCGCCGCAGGAAGGCGATCGTCGAGGGCTGCTCGCACCACGCCCGCAGCGCCTCGCTCACCTTCAGCCGTTCGGCGAGGGAGCGCAGCAGCAACGGGATGTCATCCCGCCGACGGCGCAGCGCGGGCATCTCGATGACGATCACGCCCAATGCGTAGAAGAGGGGCTGGTAGAACGACCCCGCCCGCGCCAAATCCCCCAGGTTCTCCTTCGTCGCCGCGATGAAGCGCACGTCCCGGCGCGTCTCCACCGCCCGGAGCAGGAGCGGCTGCACATCCGCCGGCAGGCGCGCGATCGAGTCCACGAAGAGCGTCCCCCCGCTCGCCAAATCCAAGGCGCCGCGCGTCTGCGCGTCGCCGAAAAGCTCGCGCTTGGCCTGCTCCAAGGTGTCGAAGCCGTTGCAGTCCAAGACGATGAAGGGCGCCTCCGCCCGGGCGGACTCCCCGTGGATGTCCCCCGCCAGCTCCTCCTTGCCCGTCCCCGACTCCCCCAAGATCAGCACCGGGCTGTCGCAGCCCGCCGCCTGCTCCGCCAAGAGGAAGACGTGGCGCATCAGCGGCGTCCGCCCGATGCTGTGGCCGAACTGTTCGCGCGCGCTCATCGTCAGCTCCGGGCGATCCTGCACCGAGGGCACCACCAGGCGCGTCCGCCCCAGCTGCACCTCGGTGTTCGGCGACAGCTTGGCCGACGACACCTTCACGCCCTCGATGCTCGTCCCGTTCGTCGAGCCCAAGTCATTGATGACCAGGTTGCCCCGCGCGTCGCAGACAATCTCGCAATGGCGCCGCGAGACCGTCGGATCCGCGATGGACAGATCGTTCGAGAGCCCCGAGCCGATGGAGTACGGGAACTTCCCGATCACATACTCGCGCCCCTCCAACGGCCCCGCCGTCACCAACAGACGGGGCTTCTGCCCGACCCCGCCCGAAGGCACCACGGTCGGCAACACGATTGTCCGAGACTCCGCATCAGTCATCATGGTTGGCTCTCGCTCCTTGAAAAAATCCTCCTTAAGATACCATAAATGCCCGGTACGTTTCTGCCACCGCGCCGCCATCCTCGCGCGCCGCGCGGGCGAGTTATTGACAGGCCGGGTTGTCGATAACTTTGGATCGGCGGCTGATCCACCTCGGACTAGGGGCTGATCGACCCCGGATCGGGGGCTGATCCTCCTTGGGCCGGGGGCTGGCCTTGGAAGGCAGGCGTTTTTCCTCTCGGTGTGATAGCATACGCGCATGGTTTTTGTGAGAACGTGGAAGACCGGAGGGAGGTCCGTGGCGTGCCCACGGGTCTCCCTCGTTTGAGGAAAGGCGTCGGCGATGGTGACGGATGTGGCGTTTGTGCTTTGCGCGGGGCTGGGGGAACGGTTGCGGCCGATGACGTTGGCGGTGCCGAAGCCGCTCGCGCCGTTGTGGAACCGGCCGTTGCTGGGGCACACGTTGGCGGCCTTGGAGGCGTGGGGCGTGCGCGAGGTCTTCGTGAACGCGCATTGGCTGGGGGAGCAGGTGCGGGCCTTCGCGGAGGGGTGGGGCGGCGCGGCCAAGGTGCGGGTGCTGGAGGAGCCGGAGCGGTTGGGGACGGGCGGGGCGCTGCGTGGGCTCGCGCCTTTTCTGCGTGGGCGGCCCTTCTGGTTGGTGAACGGGGACGTGGCCTTCGACGTGGGGCCGGGGGCGATCGAGGAGGCCTTCGAGGCGTCGGGGCGCTTCGGCGCGGCGTGGCTGGAGCCGAAGCGCGGCCCGCGGACGGTGGAGATGGATTACGCGGGGCGCGTAACGTGCTGGCGGTCACCGACGCCCGGGGTGGAGCGCACCTTCACCTTCACGGGGGTGAGCCTGCTGTCGCCGGAGGTGATCGGCTTCCTGCCGGAGCAGAAGGTCTGCTCGGTGGTGGACGCCTTCGAGCGGGCGGCGTGGGCGGGGCGTTTCGTGCGCGGCGCGTTGGCGAAGGGGGCGTATTGGAACGACGCGGGAACGCCGGAAGCCTACGTGGCGGCGCATCGCGACGCCCGGCGCCTGCCCTCCCTGGCGCGTTACGCGGCGGGCGCGGAGGACGCGCAGCCGCCGGCGGTGGCGCAGGCGCTGGAGGCGCTGAGGTGGAAGGCGGGGGAGACCATCGTGGCGCCGTTGGGGGCGCGGGGGAGCAAGCGGGCCTTCTGGCGGCTGGTGGGGGCGCGGCGGAGCGTGATCGCCATCGCCTATGAGACGGAGGGGCGCGCGGAGAACGTGCGTTACGCGGCGTGCGCGCGGGCCTTGGCGAAGGCCGGCGTGGCGGTGCCGCGGGTGGTGGCGGATCTGCCGAACCTTCTAATAATGGAAGACCTGGGGGATGTCACGTTGGATCGGCTGGCAGAGCGGATCGGGGAGGACGTGGCGTGCGACCATCCGGGGTGCGACCATTCGGGGCACGCGCACCGTTCGCCGGCGTTGGGGCAGGTGATGGGGCTGCTGGCGGCCTTCCATCGGGCGGAGGTGGGGGCGTTGCCCCTGGAGCCGCCCTTCGACGCGGCGTTGTATGGCTGGGAGGTGGGGCTGCACGAGCAGTTCGCGGGGGCCTTCCCGGCGGCAGCGCGGGAGGAGCTGGCGCAGGTGCGGGAGGCGTTGCTGGCGGAGCCGACGGTGTTGGTGCACCGGGACTTCCAGAGCAGCAACATCCTGTGGCACGCCAAACGGCCGTGGGTCATCGACTTCCAGGGGATGCGCCGCGGGGCGGCGGCCTATGATTTGGCCAGTTTCCTCTACGACCCTTACGTGGCGTGGGGCGAGGCCGTGGAGCGGGCGGCGGTGCGGGCCTACGCGGAGGCGTCGGGGCGCGCGGAGGAGGGGTTGGCGCGCGTGCTGCCCTTGGCCGGGGTGCAACGGCTGACGCAGGCGATCGGCGCCTACCATCGGCTGGCTTCGGTGGGGCAGCGCCGCTTCCTGGCCTATGTGCCGGTGGCGCGGCGGCGGGCGGCGGCCTTGGCGCAACGGGCGGGACTGCCGGCCTTGGCCCGTTTCTTCGCCGAGTGAATATGGTAGAATAGGCGGACAGAAAGGAAACCAAGATGTTTGAGTTGGACCATGCGTTGCTGGGGCGTTCGTTGCTGAACATCCGCTCGTTGTCGGACGCGGAGCTGGCCTATATGGTGGAGCTGGCGATCGCGCTGAAGGCGCGCCGGAAGGCGGGGATCCGCGGGGAGCTGCTCCGGCGGATGAACATCGCGCTCATCTTCGAGAAGAGCTCCACCCGCACGCGCAACTCGGCGGCCATCGCGGTGCGCGACGAGGGCGGCAACGCGGAGTTCCTCACGGGGCACGACACGCACTTCGGCGTGAAGGAATCGGTGGCCGACTCGGCGCGGGTGCTGGGGCGGCTCTTCGACGGCATCCTCTTCCGCGGTTTCCGGCAGAGCACGGTGGAGACCTTGGCGGCGCGCAGCGGCGTGCCGGTCTGGAACGGCCTCACCGACGAAAGCCACCCGACCCAGTTCCTGGCGGACATGATGACGATGCGCGAGGCCTTCGGCGACGTGCGCGGCAAGACGATGGCCTATGTGGGCGATGGCCGCAACAACGTGGCCAACAGCCTCATGATGGGCTGCGCCAAGGCGGGCATCAACTTCGTGAACGTCACGCCGCGCGCGCTCTTCCCCTCCGAGGCGTTGGTGGGCGAGGCGCGCGCCATCGCCTCCCGCAACGGCTGCACGGTGCGTGTGGAGACCGACCCGAAGGCGGGCGTGAAGGGCGCCAACGTGCTTTACACCGACGTCTGGGTGAGCATGGGCGAGGAGGACAAGAAGGCCGAGCGCCTGGCCCTCCTGCGTCCTTATCAGGTGAACGCGGCCCTCTGCGAGGCAACGGGCAACCTGGGCGGCGCGCTCATCTTCCTCCACTGCCTCCCCGCCTTCCACGACGCGAACACCGACGTCTCGCGCGAGACGGGTGCCCTGGAGGTAACCGACGAGGTCTTCGAGGCGCCCTTCTCCAAGGTCTTCGACGAGGCGGAGAACCGGATGCACACCATCAAGGCCCTCTACGTCTCCGCCCTCTGCCGCGAGCCCGGGTTCTGAGAGAGGGAGCCGCGCCATGCAAAAGGACATCACCACGCTCACCTGGGAGGCCTTCGAGGCGCTCCCGCTCCGCGAGAAGGCCCCGTATCTCATGCAGGACGACGGGATGCCTTTCCACACCCTCTTCGCCCAACAGTTCAGCCGCCCGCTCTTGGAGCGGCTCTGCGACCTCGCCACCAAGATCCGCCGCATCGCCAAACGCCGCGAGGGCGCGCTCTTCCTGGCCTCGCTCCTCAGCCACAAGCGCGCGATGCTCTATTTCTCCCAGCCGAGCAGCCGCACCTTCCTCTCCCACCTCTCCGCCTGCGAGATCCTCGGGATGCGCACCGGCTCCGTCCGCGACGCCTCCACCAGCAGCGAGCTCAAGGGCGAGAGCCAGGAAGACTCCGTGCGCACCTTCTCCTCCTACTTCGATCTCGTCATCATGCGCTCCCCCGCCCGAGGTCTCGCCGAGCGCATGGCCTGGGTGCTCGGCAACTCCGAGCGCAACATCCCCATCATCAACGCCGGCTCCGGCAAAGACCAACACCCCACCCAGGCGCTCCTCGACATCTACACGCTTGTCCGCTCCTTCGAGACCCAGGGCGGCATCGACGGCAAAACCGTCGTCTTCGTGGGCGATCTCCTCCGCGGCCGCACCGTCCGCTCGCTCTCCTACCTACTTACCCGGTTCAGCGACGTCCGCCAAATCTTCGTCGCGCCCCGCGAATTGCAGATCAAGGACGACATCCTGGAGATGCTGCGTCGCCGCTGCGTCACCTACGAGGTCTCCCACGACCTGCGCCGTTGGCTCCCCGAGGCCGATGCCGTCTACATGACCCGCATCCAGGATGAGTGGGACACCGCCAGCGGCGAGAGCGCGCGGATCGACACCTCCACCTTCAAGCTCGGCCCCGACGAGGCCGCCCTCATGCGCCCCAACGCCGCCATCCTCCACCCCCTCCCTCGCCGCGACGAGATCTCCACCGCGTTGGACCGCGACCCCCGCGCCAAATACTGGCGCCAGATGCGCAATGGGATGTGGGTGCGGGCCGCGCTCATCGCCGCCACCTTCGGCCAAGCCTCCGTCATCGACGACTATTACGTCGCCCATCCCAAGCCCACCGCGCCCTGACGTGTCGGCCATGGACAAGACCCTTTTCACCTACACCCTCACCCCCGAGCAGGCGCGGACGCTTGAGGACGTCACCGCCGGCATGAGCGCGCTTCGGCGCGTCCAGGCCCCCTACACCACGTTGGCGCTCCGTGGGCCTAAGCTCACCGTCATGCTCTACACCTCCGGCAAGCTCGTCGTGCAGGGCAAGGAGGCGCAGGACTTCGTCCTCTTCACCCTCGAACCGCTCGTCCTCAAGGCCGCCACCCTTGGCTACGAGGAGGCCCTCGACCCCACCCTCTACGCCCCCCACATGGGCACCGACGAAAGCGGCAAGGGCGACATCTTCGGCCCCCTCATCACCGTCGCCGCCTTCATCGACGAAACCACCGGCAAACGCCTCGCCGACCTCGGCGTCCGCGACTCCAAGACCATCGCCGACGGCCAAATCCAGAAACTCGCCGCCGAGATCCGCAAACTCCTTGGCCGCCGCAACTGCGCTTTCGTCCTCCTCCGTCCCCCCACCTACAACCGCCTCTACGCCAAGATCCCCAACGTCAACCGCCTCCTTGCCTGGTGCCACGCCCGCGCCATCGAGACCCTCGCCGAGCAACGGCCAGACTGCGAGCGCGCCGTCGTCGACCAATTCGCCAAGACCGAGGCCACCATCAACCGCGCACTCATGGCCCGCGGCCGCGCCCTCAAAGTCGAGCAGATGCACAAAGCCGAGCGCGACATCGCCGTCGCCGCCGCCTCCGTCCTCGCCCGCGACGTCTTCGTCACCGAGCTCCGCAAGCTCTCCGAGCAGGCCGGCATGGAACTCCCCAAAGGCGCCGGTCCCAAAGTCCCCCAGACCCTCGCCGCCCTCATCCGCGCCAAAGGCCCCGACTGCCTCCCCGACTTCGCCAAGTGCCACTTCAAGACCGTCCACGAAGCCCTCGCCCAACCCTGATCCCATCCGTTCCGCGCCCTTTTGTTATACTGTCAGGGACGAAGGAGGAGACGCCCATGCAGGTTACCCGGGACGACATCGCGCTGAACACCTATGACTTCCGTGAGATGCGGGGGAACAAGGCCATCTACGTGGACAAGACGGAGTGGCTCTACCAATTGGTGCGCAACCCCAACAGCAAGTTCTTCTTCATCTCCCGCCCGCGGCGCTTCGGCAAGTCGCTGATGATCTCCACCCTCAAATCCATCTTCCAGGGCGACCGCGCCCTCTTCGAGGGGCTCGCCATCAGCAAGACCGACTACCCCTTCAAGCCTTATCCCGTCCTCCATTTCAGCTTCGCCGCGATTGACACGTCCACGCTGGAACGGTTCGATCTGGACTTCCAAAGCCGCGTCACCTCTGTGCTTGAGGCTGCGGGGCAACCCTATGACGGGGCGAAGACGCCGGGGGCGAACTTCGATCAGGCGCTCAAATCGCTCGCCGCCACGCATGAATCCGGGCAGGTCGTGGTGCTCATCGACGAGTACGACGCGCCCGTCGGCCATGCGCTCGACGACCCCGCGAAGGCGGAGGCCATCCGCGCCCACATGGCCGCCTTCTATGGTCAGCTCAAGGAGAACGTGGGTGTCATCCGCTTCATGATGATGACCGGCGTCTCGAAGTTCACCCAGCTCTCCGTCTTCTCCGCCCTCAACAACATCGTCGACCTCTCCTTCGACCGCCGCTACGCCACGCTCTTCGGCTACACCGACCAGGAGCTGGATCTCTACTTCGCCCCGCTCCTCCGCGAGCACGCCGAGGTCATGGGCCTTTCCTACGAGGCCTACCGCGAGCAACTCCACCGCTGGTACAACGGCTACCGCTTCTCCCCGGACTGCGCGACCACCGTCTACAACCCCTACGCCATCGCGCAGACGCTCTATCGCCAACGCCCCCGCTTCACCGCCACCTGGACGCAGACCGGCCACGCCTCCGTCCTCATGAACTACCTCAAAGGCACGCCCCTCCTGGAGCGCGACTACGAGGCCATCACCGTCACGGACGAGACCATCTTCGACGCCGCCGGCCTCGCCAACATCAACCCCATCGCCCTCCTCTACCAGTCCGGCTACCTCACCATCCGCGACTATGACGACCAAGGCTGCTACATCCTCGGCGTGCCCGACGAGGAAGTGCGCCGCGACCTCCTCAACCTCGTCGCCAAGACCATCCTCACCGAGGCCGGCGAGGACGCCGTCTCCGGAGGCTTTCTCGTCGAGCTCCGCGCCGCGCTGTCCGCCCGCGACTTCCCCACCTTCTTCGGCCTCCTGCGCCCCCTCTACGCGCATCTGCCCTACGGCCCCACCGAGGCCCACGTCCACGAATCCTCCTACCAACGCCTCCTCTACACCCTCCTCGTCTCCGCCAAGTTCGACGTCACCGCCGAGGACCGCCAATCCCACGGCCGCGCCGACCTCGTCGCCCGCGCCCCCGGCCAGGTCTTCGTCTTCGAGCTCAAGGTCGGCGGCTCCGCCGACGAAGCCCTCGCCCAGATCCGCGACAAAGGCTACGCCGTCCCTTACCTCGACGGCAAGGCCACCGTCACCCTCATCGGCCTGACCTTCGACCCCGCCACCCACCTCCTCGCCGACGCCAAGGCCGAGACCCTCCCCTGACCCGCCGCCGTTGCCCCGTGCCTCAGCGGCTGATGCAAGGTCGATCAGCCGCTGACGCGAGGAGGATCAGCGGCCGAGTCTCAATGGATTAGCCGCTAATCCGCCATGCATCGGCGGCTGAGGCGATGAGGCGTGGCGGTAGGTGGGGCATGGGTTCACTCGGATTGGGAGGTGGCGTGCGTGGGGGAGGGGATGGGGAGGGGGATTAGGCGGAAGGCGTCGTGGGAGGTCAGGAAGAGGGGGCATTCCACACGGCAGACGAAGAGGTCGTCGTCCAAGCAGAGCACGTCGCAGAAACGGAGCACCGCGGCTTCGGCGTGTGCGCGGTCTTGGGCGAGGCCCCTCACCGTCCAGCGGAAGGTTCGGCTCTCCCCCGGCGCGAGCGTGAAGGAAGTGGGGAGATTGGTGGGAATGAGAACGCGGGTCAGCGTGACATCGAGCGGCAGCACCGCATCCCCCAGACGCACCACATCGTCGGTGCGACTGAAGTAGGCCGGCAGACCGGAGACGTCGAGGTCTCGGGAGGATCGGTTCGTGAAGGTGAGGGTCAGGGTCTCCCCTTGGAGCCTCATCGCCACCCATCCCGGCTCCAATTGCGGCGTTTCTTTGAAGAGGGCGTAGGAGGAGGGCACCCACAGCCGTCCCGGATTATCGGGGGACCGCACGGTACGCGGCGGATGCCTCGCGGCCAATGCGTCGCGGATCTCCGCCTCCGAGGGCACGGCATAGGTGCGCGACGCATGGAGCGGATAGGCGACCTGTCCCTTCGAGTCGAGCGCATAGGCATCGAAGGTGGCGGTGAAGGGGCGCCCAAGGCTGGCCAAGGCCCGGGCCTCGGGCCCCATGGCAACGACCGGGATGACCGACATCCCCGGGAGAAGCGTTGTGCGGCCGGGAAGCAAAGCCTGCCCCGTGGCGGGAAGCGTCTGCGGCGCGGACGCCTCCTCCACCGCAAGCACGATCGGCCCCTCCGCCTGCGTCGCGAACTCCAGCCTGCCAGGCACGTCGAGGGGAGCGCAATCCGCAAAACGCACCGACAGCAATCCCTTGGGCATCGGCGCGACGCGCCACCCCTCCGGCACCGTCCGCGCCAAGGTCAGCACACGCGCTCCGCCCGATTCCCGGACGGGTTCCAAATCAACGACGCACCTGCCGGGGAGCCGCTCCGCGAAGCGAAGCGCGTGCCAGGCACCGTCGAAGAGGACAGGCGCGACGATGGAGAGCGTCGTGTCATAGCCGTGGTTGTTCGGTTCCTCCACGAGACGGAACCGGATCTCGCGCGTCTCCCCGGGCGCAAGGCAGAAGGCCTCCTTCAGCCACGGGGGCTCATCCGGCCAGAAGAGGGGCTCGCCGATCTCGAAACCGGCATTCGGGGCCTCCCCGCGCAGGCAGGCCTCCGGCAAGGAGGCGACGGTGAAGGGCCGCCGCGTGGGATTGGCGAGGCGGAGGGTGAGGACGTCGTTTGTCAGGGAAAGGCGGCAGACCGTCTCGGGCAACGGCGGCGGGTCCACCTCCCCCAACCGTGCCCGAAGCGCACGGACGAGGTCGCCCACCGTGGCCTCCGCGCCCAACCCCAACCGTTCCCGCGCGAGCGCCCGTTGCTCCCGCCCGTAACGTCGCGCGAACGCGGCACGACCCGACCGCGAGGCGCCCTTGAATGCCTCCCGCGCACGCGGCGATCGCGAGGGTTTCCCAAGCAGATTGTCCACCCAGAGGGGCAGGAAACAGGCATCCTCCTGCCGCACTCGATTCTGACCGCCAAGCAGTGGATCCGTCGTCGCGCCGGCGAAGAAAAGGCACGCTGGCGCCTCCTTCGGCTTGGGCGGGAAGGCTACGGCACGCACCGCGCCGCCCTCCTCACGCACAACCAAGCGCGGTTCATTGTCCAACAGCGCTCCGACCAATGGCGTCAGCCGCCCAGCGGGCGCCCAAATGCCCAGACCATCCCCCGAAACGCCGACGAGGGCATCCTCCTTCGCGACCACCGCCCGCACCCATTCCGGCTCCGCGAAAGGCGGCACGATGGCCTCCCACACATTCAGCCACGGCATCCACGCCCCGCGCAATACCGGTTCTTGGGCGATTTCGGCCCCGGCCGCGTCGTCGGATGGAAGGATGGCAAACCGATGGGCGGCCGAGAGGGACGCCGCGCAAAGGCCAAACAACATCAAAGCAAGCGTGCGCATGGGACTCCTTTTGGGCGGAAGAAACGACCGAACGCCCTACTTTGCTTGGAGTATAACAGAATGACCGCCCCCGCGCACCGTTGTTGATAACTTTGGATCAGCCCCTGACTCGGGGAGGATCGGCCGCTGACTCGGAGTGGATCAGCCCCTGATCCTGGAAGGGCCGGGGAAGGGCTTGAATGACCTGACGGATTTCTGCCATGATCGTTTGCCCGCCCCCTTTTGCTATAATGCTTCTATGACCAAGACCATCGCCAGACGTGTCGCGCCGCTGACCGGGAGCTATCGCCCCGAGGGCGACAAATCCCTTTCCCATCGTGCGCTCCTCTTCGCGGCCCTCGCCGAGGGCGAGAGCGTGATCCGCCGTTTCCTCGTCGGCGGGGTGACGCGCGCCATGCTCCGTTGCCTGCGCCAACTCGGCGTGCATTGGGAGCTGGATGAGGCGGCGCACGTCCTCCGCGTCCGCGGCGTCGGCCCGTGGGGGTTCGAGTCCCCCCCCGAGCCGCTCGACTGCGGCAACTCCGCCACCACGCTTCGCCTTCTTGCCGGGGCCGTCGCCGCCGCGGGCGTCCCTTGCGTCCTCACCGGCAGCGAAGGTCTGTGCCGACGTCCGATGGGGCGTATCGTCGAGCCGCTCCGCCTAATGGGCGCCGACGTCACGGACACCGACGGCCACGCGCCGCTCACCTTCCGCCCCGCCCCCCTCCACGCCTTGGCCTATGCCCTCCCCGTCGCCTCCGCCCAAGTGAAAAGCTGTCTGCTCCTGGCCGCGCTCGCCGCCGATGGTCCCTGCGCCATCACCGAGCCGGGGCCCAGCCGCGACCACACCGAGCGGATGCTTGCGGCGATGGGCGCCCCCATCCGCGCCCTCGACCCGCCCGCCCACGGCGCCGTCGCTCTGCCCCTCCAAACGCCTCTCCGCCCTCTCGACATCGAGTTGGCGGGGGATATTTCCTCGGCCGCCTTCCTTCTCGTGGCCGCCACCATCCTGCCCGGCAGCGACTTCACCCTCACGCAGGTGAGCGTCAACCCCACGCGCACCGGCATCCTCGACGCCCTTCGCGCGATGGGAGCCTCCATCACCCTCGCCAACGAGGCCACCCTCGCCGGTGAGCCCGTCGCCGATCTGCGCGTCCGTGCCGCCTCCCTCACGGGCACCGAAATCCACGGCGACCTTGTGGTGCGGATGATTGACGAGTTCCCCGCCTTTATGATCGCCGCCGCCTGCGCCCAAGGCGAGACCCTCGTGCGCGACGCCGCCGAGCTCCGCGCCAAAGAGTCCGACCGCATCGCCATCATGGCCGCAGCCCTCCGCGCCTTGGGCGTGGACATCGAGGAGTATTCCGACGGTTTCCGTATCCGCGGCACGGGGCGCATCCCCGGCGGCGCGACCCTCGACGCCCACGGCGACCATCGCGTGGCCATGTCCCTCGCGCTCGCCGCGCTCGTCGCCGAACACCCCGTTGCCATCCAAGGCTTCGACATCCTCTCCGAATCCTTCCCCGACTTCCCGCGCGTCCTGGCCCTCTGACGGCCTCGCGCAACGCACAGCCTCGCCAAACGGCGGGGCTTTTTGTGTCTGGGGACAAAAAAAAGCCGCCCGAATCGGGCGGCCGGGGACGCGGGCTCTTTGGCCCACGCTTACTTCTCGGAAGGATGATCTGTGAGAAAGTCGGAGAGGATGGAGGCGACGTTGAGGATGTCGGCCTCGTAGATTTCGCCGATGTTGCCGAGGCGGAAGGTGTCGGCGTCGAGGAGTTTGCCGGGATAAATGGCGTAGCCACGGGATTTGACGTAGGCGTACATCTCCTGGAAGGCGAAGGTGTGGCCTTCGGGGTAGAGGAAGGTGGTGATGATGGGGCCTTGCTCGGCGGGGGCGAGGAGGGGGCGGAAGCCGAGGTCGGTGAGTTTTCTGATGAGGAGGCGGTTGTTGGCGCGGTAGCGGGCGGCGCGGGCGGGGATGCCGCCTTCGTCGTCGAGCTCGTCGAGGGCTTTGGCGAAGGCGAGGACGGCGTGGGTGGGGGAGGTGAAGCGCCATTTGCCGTCTTTGTCCATGCCTTTCCACTGGTCGTAGAGGTCGAGGGCGAGGGAACGGGCCTTGCCTTTGGAGGCTTCGAGCTTGCGGCGGTCGCAGATGACGAAGGAGAAGCCGGGGACGCCCTGGATACACTTGTTGGCGGAGGAGACGATGAAATCGATGCCGAGGGTGGGGACGTCGATGTCCACTCCGGCGAAGGAGCTCATGGCGTCGACGATGAGTGTCTTGCCGGCCTCTTTGATGACGCGGGCGAGGGTGGGGAGGTCGTTGAGGATGCCGGTGGTGGTCTCGCTGTGGACGAGGGCGACGTGGGTGAGGGTGGGATCCTCGCGCAGGGCTTGGGCGACGCGATCGGGGTCGGGGGAGTGCTCGAGGGGGAAGGAGAGCAGGGTGTGGGGGAGGGCGGCGTGGCGGGCGATGTCGCCCATGCGCTCGCCGTAGGCGCCGTTGGCGAGGATGAGCAGCTTGTCCTCTGGGCCGACGACGGAGGTGAGGACGGCCTCGACGCCGAAGGTGCCGCTGCCTTGCATGAGGACGGCGGTGTGGGTCGCCTCGGAGGCGTGGGCGAGGGCAAGGAGGCGTTTGCGGATGCGCTGGGTGATGCGCTTGTAGTCGTCATCCCAGGTGCAGTGGTCAAAGAGCATCTCGCGCTTGACGGTGTCGGTGGTGGTGAGGGGACCGGGCGTGAGGAGTTTGTAAGGATGGAACATGGGGGGAACCTTTGGGGTGGGGGCTGGGTTGGGAAGGGTCAGGGGCGGGCGCGTTCGCGGGCGGCGTCGGCCAGGGTTTGATGGTGGGCAAGGAGTGTGGTGGTGAGCGGCTGAGGGAAGCGTTTGGGGAGGGCCGCGCCACGGAAGGAGGGGTCGACGGTCTCGCCCTGGTAGAGGGGGGTGGGATAGGTCTTGAGCAGGGTGGGGCGGGCGCGGAGGAGGCAACGCGCGATGGGGAGGGCGCGGGCGTTGGCCTCGGGGCCTTTGTCCACGACGGCGAGGGATTCGGTGAGGACGTAGGTGCCCTCGGCGGGGTCGATGACGTCGATGGGCATCCCGCGGGCTTTGTCGGCAAGGGCTTGGTGGCGGAGGCCGAAGCCGAGGGCCACCTCGCCGGAACGGACTTTGCGGAGAGGGGCCGCGCCGGCGCTCTCGATGTGGGGGCCGGCGTTGCGGTAGATGCCAACGAGGACATCGGTGGCGCCGTCCTCGCCGTAGGCGGCGATGAGGGCTTGAAGGAGGAGCCACGCGGTGGAGGAACTGCGCAGGTCGGTGACGGAGATGAGGTCTTTGTAGACGGGGGCGGTGAGGTCTTTGAGGCTCTTGGGGCGGGGGAGGCGGAGCTCCTCCAACATCCGCAGGTTGACGATGATGGCGCCTTCCTGGGCGGTGAGGGGGCGGAAGCAGGCGACGTCTCCGTCGAGAGGCTTGGGCTCGGCGAAGGGGAGCGTGGCGAACATGGGGTGGAGGGCCTGCGCGCTTTCGAGGGCGTAGGTGCTCATGGTGACGATGCCGGCCTCGATGTCCTTGCCTTCGGCCAGGAGTTTGCCGCTGAGCTCGGCGGTGCCGAGGGTCTGGATGAGGTATTGGCCGCGGAACCCGCCGTCATCGAGGGTCTGGCGAAGGGCGGCGACGACCTCCGCGTCGGCGTTGGAGGCGATGACGACGCGGTCGTCGGATCCGCCGCATCCGGCGAGGAGAAGGGGGAGGGCGGCAAGGAGGGGGAGCAGGCGGTGGGGCGTGTGTCTCATGGCGTTCAGTGCGCGGCGCGGCGCGTGGCCAGGCGGCAAAGGGCGGTGGCCAGCAGGTTGACGATCAGGATGAGAAGGGAAAGGACGAAGATGTCGTCGAAGCGGGCGAAGTGCTGCAATTCCTTGATCTTGGAGGTGATGACGGCGGTGCGCGCCCCCGCCACGAAGATGACGGCGCTCACGGTGACCATCGCGTTCACGAAGCAATAGGCGAAGACGGCGATGAGCGCGCCTCGGGCGTTGGGGGTGACGACACGCAGGACGGTGTGCAGCCACGTGTCGCCCATCAGCATCCCGGTGGTCTCCCAACGGGCGTTGAGCTTTTCGAGGGCGCTCTTCATCATCAGATAGGGCGCGCAGAGGAAGTGGAGCGTGTTGCAGAGGATGACGAGGGCGAGCGTGTGGCTGAGAGGCGTGCCGGAGAAGACGAGCAGGAAGGCGATGCCCAGCACCATCCCCGGCACGCACCCCGAGACGGTGGCCGCCGCGCCGATGAGGTTCTTGGCGGCGCGTGGGAGCCCGCCGCGCACGGTGGCGAGCGCCGCGGCGTAGGCCAGGAGCGTGCAGAGCACGGCGGTTCCGAGGGCCGCCAACAGCGAGTTGCCGCAGACCAAGCGGAGCCCGGGGTCGTCGAAGACGGCCCGCACGTGTGTCAGCGTGGGCGCCATCGCATAGGGCCAGGCCTCGACGAAGGGGACAAGCGCCACGGTGCAGAAGAGGATGGCCGTGAGCAGGCAGGAGAGGAGGCCGATGGCGGCGCAGAGCAGGTCGCGCACCAGGCAGGGCGTCGGCGGCAGTTCGTCCGCGGGTTTGTCGTAACGCACCTCCGCGCGCTCCAGACGGCGCAGGAGCAGGAAGCCGAAGACGGAGGGAAGCAGCATACAGACGGCAATGACCGCGCCGACGCCGAAATCGGGGAGGCTTCCGAGCATCCGTTCGTAGAGTAGGCCGGCGACGGTCTTGTAGGCGCCGCCGACGGAGGCGGGGACGCCGAAGTCCGTGAAGGCCAGGAAGAAACTCTGCACGAAGGCCGCCGCGATCGGTCCGGCGAGGGGACGCAGCAACGTGGTTCGGAAGGCCCTCCACGGCGAATCGCCCATCAGGCGCGCCACGACGCCGTAACGGCGATCCACGTAATCCAACGCGTTGCGGATGAGCAGGAAGGCGGTGGGCAGCACGTAGACCACATAGCCCAGGGTCAGGCCGCCAAGCCCATAGATGTCGAAGGGCTGCCAGCCAAGGAGGCGTGTAACCAGTCCCTGCCGCCCGAGGGCGTAGACGATGGCGAAACCGTAGGTGATGGTCGGCAGGAGCATGGGCAGGGTCGTCAGCGCCGAGACCGTCGCGCGGAACCAGCCCGGCAGGCGGGAGCAGCGTGTGGCATAGGCCAAGAGAAAGCCCATCGGCGCGGCGATCGCCGCCGCAAGCCCTGCCGCCAGCACGCTGTTGAGCAATGCCTTGGTCAATGCCCCGCCCTCGAAGGCCGCCACCCACGCGCCGAAGCCCGCGCCCTGTCCCGCCGCGCCCATCAACGACCGTACCGCCACGACCCCCACCGGCAGTGCGAGGAAGAGCGCCACCATCGCCGCCACCAATCCGAAGGCCGCCCAAGGTCCGCGGTTGCTCATTGCGCCGCCTCGAAGAGGGAGAGGATGTTCCCGCGCTTGATCTCCAGCTGGCGCAGGATGAAGGCGCGCACGAAGGCATTGGCCGGCGCGCCGACGATGGCAGTCGGGCGGTCATATTGCGCGATGCCGCCGCCCTCCAGGATGAGGACGCGGTCGGAGAGGGTCAGCGCCTCCTCGGGGTCGTGCGTTACGATTACCGTCGTCAGCTTGAACTCCCGCGCAATCTGGCGGATGCGCTCCTTGATGGATTCCTTGATCACGCCATCGAGGGCGCTCAGCGGCTCGTCCAACAACAGCACGCGCGGCTTGAGCACGAGCGTTCGCGCCAAGGCCACGCGTTGCTTCTGCCCGCCGGAGAGCTGGTCGATGCGCTTGCCGAGGTGCTCCTCCAGCCCCAGCAATGCCACCAAGGCGCGTACCTCCTCGGGCGTCGAGGCGCCGGGGTGGTTGCGCAGGCCGTATTCGATATTCTGCTTGGCGTTGAGGTTGGGGAAGAGGGCGTAGTCTTGGAAGACGATGTTGAAGCCGCGCCGCTCCGGAGGCGTGGCTGTTACATCCTCGCCATCGTAGAGAATCTGCCCGCCGTCGGGCGTCACCAGACCTAGGATCAGGTTCAGCAACGTCGTCTTGCCGCTTCCTGATGGTCCCAGCACCGACACAATCTCCCCCGTGCCGACCTCCAACGACAAATCGCGCAGGACGGGCTTCCCACCGAACGCCTTGCGCAGGTGCCTCAACTCAAGCATGACCGAACCGTTCCTTTCATGGCCCCTTATTGTAGGGGTGCGCAGACGCGCACACAAGTTCGCTTTCCGTCAATGTTTGGTTGCGATTGTGTGAGGCCTCGGGAAGGCGCGGGGCTTGGGTGGTGGCGCGTTCAGCGGAAGTCGCGGAGGTGGGCGAGGAGGGCGCGGACGGCCTTGAGGATGTAGGCGGGGTGGGCGACCATGCGCCCGGCTTGGCGAAGGAGCGCGGCGGGTTGGAGGTGGCCGCGGTAGGCGTAGGCGATGAGGGCTTTGGTCTCGACCTCGGAGAGCGGGCAGCGCATGACGGGCGCTCGCATATCGTAGGCGTCCCAATCCTCCGTGAGAAGGTCGCCCTTGGTCTGGAGTTCCCGGAAGAGCGGCGTCCCGGGGTAGGGGACGAGCCAAGTGGCCTGGAGGGAGGCGGCGTGGCCGCGGCGGAGGAGTGCGCGCCCGAGCTCTGCGGTACGGCGGGCTTCCTCGGCGGTTTCCCACGGGTACCCGAACATGAGCGTTACATGGACGTCCAGCCCCGCCTCCGAGGCGAGGCGCGCTCCTTCCTCGATCTGGGCGACGGTGAGGCGCTTGTTGAGGCGGTCGAGGGTCGATTGGTTGGCGGATTCGACGCCGAAAAGCACCATGCGGTAACCGGCGCGGCGCATGAGGCGGTAGTCCTCGGCGGTGAGCGCGCCGAAGCGTTGGTTGCAATCCAGTCGGAGCCGACGGCTGAGCCCACGGGAGAGGAGCCCCTCGCAGAAGGCGCGGAGCCAGGCGCCGGTGGGCTGGCTGCCGGCATCGTCCATCACCTCGCGGACACCGAGGTCGGTCAGCCCGGCGATTTCGTCGAGGACGTCCTCCACGGGGCGGACGCGATAGGTGGGGTAGAGCGCGGCCCAGGAGCAGAAGGTACACTTGCCATGCCAGCAATCGCGGGCGGACATGACGTAGGCGCCGGGCGTGCGCAGGAAGTTGCCGTTGCGGAAGGCGTAGTCGCGCCAACGGGTCAGCGTGCGGTCGATGCGCGGCAACGTGCTGAGATCGACCGGATAGTCCCGCCCCTCGGCCCAGGAGAGGAGGGCGAAGTCGTAATCGCCGCCGCGCAACAGGGCGTCGACGGGGGCGTTGGCGCGGGTCTCCTCGGGCAGGGCCGTGACGTGGTCGCCCCCCATCACCACCTGGCAGCCGGGTAGACGACGCTTGAGTTCGCGCACCCAAGCCCAATGGAAGCGGACGACAGGGGTCTTGGTCTCCAGGAAGACGGCATCAGGCCGCCAGTTCTCCAACTCTCGCCAGAAGGTCTCGGGCGTCATGCCGCGGGCGATGCCATCGAGCCACAGCACCTCATGGCCGTGGGCACGCAGGAGCGTGGCGGCCGAGGCGGGGACGACGGGATAGATGGCGGTGGGGCGGTTGAACCATTGGAACTGCCGGTTCTGACTGAGCAGCGGCGTCCCTTTGGGGGAGGGGATAGGCGGATAGCAGAGGGCGATGCGCATCAGACGGCGCCTTTGGCGGCGGAGACCAAGCGGTCGAGCGCCTCCCGCTCCTTCGCCTCGGCGGCCAACCGGAGGAGCGGCTCCGTGTTGGAGGCGCGGACGCCCAGCCAGGCATCGGCCCACTCCAAGCGGACACCGTCGAAGTCGAAACGCCGTTCGGGCGGCCCCATGAGCGCGATGGCGGCGGCCTCGACGCGGGCGATGGCGGCGGGACAGTCCGGCACGTTGGGGATATTGACCTCCCCGGAGGCGTGGTAGCGGGAGACGATGGGCGCGAGCAGGTCGGCCAAGGTCTTGCCCTCGCGCTTGGCGCGGGCGACGATGCCTAGGACGAGCAGGGCGGCATAGAGTCCGCTGTCGCTCCAGTGGAAGTCGCGGAAGTAGTAATGGCCGGCCACCTCGCCGCCGCAGAGGCCTTCGCCCTCGCGCAGGGCGGCCTTGGCGAAGGTGCCGCCCACCTTGACCATGCGCGGCTCGAAGCCTCGCTCGCGAAGCGTCTCGGCGACGCCGCGGGAGGTGCGCACGTCGTGGACGACGACGGGGGAGGCCTCGGGGCAACGCGCGCGCAGTTCCTCGGCGAGGAGGGGGATGAGGGCGTCGGGCGGAACGAAGGCTCCGGTGGCGTCGACGAAGCAGACGCGGTCGCCGTCGCCGTCGAAGATGAGGCCGAGGTCAAGCCCATTGTCGCGGACGCACGTGGCCAGTTGCTCGCGGTTGGCGGGTTGGAGCGGATCGGGGCCGTGGTGGGGGAAGGCACCGTCGGGCGTGGCGTTGAGCAGGCGGTCGGCCGAGCCGAAGAGGTCGCGCGCGAAGAGTCCGGTCGCGCCGTCGGAGCAATCGACCGCGAAGCGCAGACCGGAGAGGTCGGGCGTGCGGGCGCGCAACCACGTGGCGTAGCATTCGGCGAAGGCGCGGCTCCGCCATTGGCCTGGTTGCTTGGCGGGCGGGGGCAAGGCGTCGGCCGCGATCATTGCCTCGACCTCCCGGAGCCCTTCCGCATAGCCGCAGGGACGGGCATCCGCGCGGCAGACCTTGAAGCCGTTGTATGCGGGAGGATTGTGGGAGGCGGTGACCATGACTGAGGTCTCGTAGCCCTGCTCGGCGTTGATGAAGTAGCACATGGGCGTGGTCGCGAAGCCCATGTCGTCCACGTCCGCGCCGGCCTCAAGGAGCCCACGGGTGAGGGCTTTGACGAGGGCGGGGAAGGAGAGGCGTTGGTCGTGGGCGACGAGGACGCGTTTGGCCTTGAGCACGGAAGGCAGGCAACGGCCGATCTGATAGGCCAGGTCGTCGGTGAGGTCGGTGCCGTAGACGCCGCGGATGTCGTAGGTCTTGAATGCTTTCATCAATCACTCCACATGGCAGAGAAGACCCTTGAGGTAGAGCCCCTCGGGGAAGGTCAGGGACTCGACATGGTCGGGCGCCTGGCGGAGTTCGCGGAGGATGCGGACGGTGCGCCCGGCGTCACGCGCGGCGTCGGTGACGGCCGTGCGGAAGTCTGCCGGGGTGAGCGCGCCGGAGCAGGAGAAGGTGGCGAGGATACCGCCGGGCTCGACCAACTTGATGCCCAGGAGGTTGATGTCTTTGTAGCCGCGCTTGGCCTTATCGAGCTCGCGCTTGGAGGCGGCGAACTTCGGCGGGTCGAGCACCACCAGGCCGAAGCGGCACGCGCGGTCGCGGAAGGTACGCAGTTCCTGGAAGACGTTGCCCTGGATGAACGTCGCCTCGGGCAAGGCATTGAGGGCGGTGTTCGCGCGGGCCTGCGCCAACGCGGTGGCGGAGACATCCACGTGCGTCACGGCCGTCGCGCCGGCCCGTTGGGCGGCGAGGCCGAAGCCGCCGGTATAGCAGAAGGCGTTGAGGACGGAACGGCCGCGGGCCTCCTCGGCCACAAGGCGGCGGTTGTCGCGCTGGTCCAGGTAGAAGCCGGTCTTGTGGCCGCCGCGGACATCCACCGCGAAGCGCACCTGCCCCTCGTGGATGACGATGCGCTCGGGTGGCTCCTCGCCGGCCAGAAGCCCCACGGCGGGGGGGAGCCCCTCATACTTGCGGCCGTCGATGTCGCTGCGCTCATAGAAGGACTTTGCCCCCGTCTGCGCCATCAGGGCGGCCACGAGGGCGGCCTTGTTGCGTTCGGCGCCGGCGGTGGAGAACTGCCCCACGAGCGTGTCGCCGTAGCGATCCACCGTCACGCCGGGGAGCCCGTCGGCCTCGGCGTTCACCAAGCGCAGGGCATCGGTGTCGAACCGTTCGGCCATGCCCGCCCGGACGGCGAGGGCCTTGGCCACGCGGTCGGCGAAGAAGGCCTCGTCCACCGCCCCGTCGTCGAAGCGCCACATCCGCACGCTGATCTGTGAGGTCGGCGACCACGCGCCAAGGCCCAGCGGAATCCCCTCCGCGTCCGTCACCAACACCGTCTCGCCCAACGCCGGATCACGGGAGACGGAGGCGATGGCGCCGGAGAAGACCCACGGATGGCGCAGACGGATGGGGCGGTCGTGCCGCGGCTTGAGCGTAACAATCTTCATGCTTGCGCCCCCAAGGCCTCGGCTTGCGCCCGGAAGAGGGCGGCGCACCCCTCCTTGGCCAACGCGCGGAGGGCGTCGAGCTGGGCGTCGTCGAAGGGGTCATGCTCGGCGGTGCCCTGAAGCTCCACGAAGCGTCCGTCGGAGGTCATCACCACGTTCAGGTCGACGTCGGCGGTGGAGTCGTGCGCGTAGTCGAGGTCGAGCGTGGGGACACCGGCGCAGATGCCCACGCTGATGGCCGCCACGCGCCGCAGGAGGGGACTCTCCGTGAGCGCGCCGGAGGCGAGGAGGGAGGCGATGGCGTCCTCCAACGCCACCATGCCGCCGGTGATGGAGGCGCAGCGCGTGCCGCCGTCGGCCTGGAGCACGTCGCAGTCGATGGTGATGGTGCGCTCGCCGAGGCGGGCGAGGTCGATGCTGGCGCGGAGGGCACGTCCGATGAGGCGGCCGATCTCCACGCCGCGGCCGTCTTGACGGAGTTTCTTGATGTCGCGCTCCTTGCGGGAGAGGGTGGAGGAGGGGAGCATCGCGTATTCGGCCGTCACCCAACCGCGGCCGGTGCCTTTGAGGAACGGGGGCACCTTTTCCTCGACGCAGGCGGTGCAGAGCACCCAGGTGTCGCCCTGCTTGATGAGCACGGAGCCGGGGGCGTGCTTGGTGAAGTGGCGGATGATCTCAACTGTTCGCATGGGGTGTGTCCTTGCCCGCGGCGGGGCGGTTGCCGCCGTTGCGGCGTTTGCGGCGTGGGTGGCGGGCGCGGCGGCTGTGGGGGTTGGGGAGGGTGGGGGCCTCGGCGCCCTCGGGCAGGCGCGCCAACGGGCCTGCCTTGCGCCAAAACGCCTCCCAGGCGGCCAGATCCCAAGGGCCGTCCTGCTCCAGGCGGGAGAGGACGCGCGCGCCGAGGCGCACCTCGGGGAAGATGCCGTGGTTGACGAAGCGGACGTCGCGCGCGTTCTCGGCGCGCGGCTGGGCGCGGAGGCGGGGGAAAAGCTCCATCACGTCCACCGCCGTCATCCAGACGGCGCGGGGCAGACGGTATTTCCTGACGGCGGGGGCGAGCGTCTCCTCGGCGGCGGCGCGCACCAGGTAGCGGGGGTTGGCGCGGGGTTTCCCGTCGCGCTTGGCCTCGGCGGCGGCGCGCACCATGGGCCAATAGAGGGCGGCCAGGCCGATGGCGGCGGTGGGCTCCTCCTCGGCGGCCACGGCGTCCAGCGCGGCCAGTGCGGCCCAGGTGGCCTCACGGCGCTTGGCGTCGGCGGCCAGCCAGGCGGCCAAGGTGGGCAGAAGGGCCTTGAGGATGCCGTAGTCGTAGGCCAGGCGGAGGCAACGTTCGGAGGCGCCGCGCACGAAGAGGCGCTGAATCTCCTCGCAGAGGCGGGAGTCGGAGGCGTTCTCCAACTCCGAGGCGTAGCGGCGGATGGCCTTGACGTCGTTGGCGGCCACGTCGAAGCCCAGCTTGGCGGCGAAACGCACGGCGCGCATCATCCGCACGGGATCCTCCCGGAAGCGGATGTTGGGGTCGCCGATGGAGCGGATGGTCTTGGCCTTCAGATCCTTCAGGCCGCCCACGTAGTCAATCACCGAGAAGGTCTCGATGTCATAGAAGAGCCCGTTGACGGTGAAGTCGCGCCGAAGGGCATCCTCCTCCGGCGTGCCGTAGGTGTTGTCCTCGTATTGGTAGAGGCCGTGTTCGTCCTGCACCGCGTTGGGGTCGGGCGCCTTGCGGAAGGTGGCCGTCTCGATGACCTTTTTGCCGAAGACGATGTGCGCCAACCGGAAGCGCCGCCCCACCAGGAAGCAGTTGCGGAACTGCCGACGGATCTCGTTGGGGCGCGCGTCCGTGCCCACGTCGAAATCCTTGGGCTTGCGGCCCAGCAACAGGTCGCGCACGCTCCCGCCGACCAGATAGGCTTTGTGGTGGAGGGTGGCCAGGCGGTAGAGCACCTTGAGGGCGTCCGGGTCGATGTCCCGGCGGGAGAGGTTGTGTTCTTTTCGGGGGACGATGACGGCTTTCGGCTTTCGGCGGAACAGAAACATGGGGTCGGGCTTTCGTTCGGGGCGGGTTACCAGGCGTTTTCTTCGGCCTGACGGCGTTGGCGCTCTTCCTTGACGTTGCGTGAGTAGTCCTGCCCCGCGGCCAGGCGCACCTTGTCATACTTGTCGTTCAGCCGCTGCACCTCCGCCAGGAAGGGCGAGTTGCCCAACCGCTTCTGATACTTCAGCTCGTCGGCCACGGCCTTGGCGTAGGCATTCTTGTCGCGCACCCACTCGATCCGGCTGCCGGCGTACTTCGGGTCGGCCTCGTCCGGGATGTTGGTGAAGGCGCCCATGAAGATGGCGTTGCGCACGAAGAGCGCCCACTCGTTCGTCACCTTCTTCTGGTTGCGCGGGGAAAGGGTGTTGGAGAACTGGTTGCGCAGGAGCGAGGTCAGGTCCGCGCCCGCCTGCGTCCCCCCGAAATCCGTGTTGCGCGCCAAGGCCTTCGCGCCCGTCGCGCCGTCGGCCACGCTCACGAACATATTGGCGAAGCCCGCCATCAGGTCGAGGATCCGCCCCGCGTTGCCCTTGCGCGCCTGCGCCAGGCGGAAGATCACGTCCGTGTTGGCGATGCAGGTTACCATCGCCGAGCGCAACAGCGCCTCCTGCTGCTCCGCGTTGGCGTTCAGGTCGGGGTTCTTGTTGGCCGTGTAGAGGTCGAGCACGTGCAGGGCCATGCGCGAGTCCTCCCAGTTCCGCAGCCCGATGTTCATCGCCTCGCAGAGGCCGATGTGCCAACGCACGTTGTTGAGCAGGAAGTTGTCGGTGTTGGCCGGGGTCATCGGGGCGAAGCCCGTCAGCTTGGTCTGCTTGTCCGTCACCGGCCCGTAGATCGGCGGCAGCGTCCACCCCACGGTCGAGACCTCGATGGTGTCCACCGAGTGGTGCATCACCGCGCGGAACTTCCCGTTGGCGAACTCATAGGTCATGAACGCGCGGTGCCCCGGCTGGCCCATCCCCGCCGCCGGCGTGCCGATGGAACGCTGGGCGAACTCCGCCATCGTCGAGAGCCGCCCGCACACCCCGCCGTCCGAGAGGATGCGCGGCGTCGCGTCCGGGTGCCACATCGCGTCGCGGTAGCGGATCTCCGGCTTCGTGTAGTCAAAGGAATAGGTGGCGTAGCCCGGCACCGAGCCCTTTCCCTTATAATAGTTCCACCAGAAGGTCGATTCGTCCACCGGGTCCTTCTGCGTCAGCAGGATCAGGAGCGGCCATGGCGCGCGCGAAAGCGGGAAGAGCTTGGAACGCTCCGCCCCCTTCTCCTCATACCGCAGGATTCGCAGGCAGAGGTTTTCCGCGATCGTCCCCTCCGTCCGCGGCGGGTAACGCCCCGCCACGTGGGCGATTTTGTCCCATGGCAGCTCCTTCGGCGCGCGCCCCCCCAACGCCACCCCCGTCTTCGCCTGAAGCCGCCCCGCGTCCATCGTAACCAACTCCGAGACCTGCGTCTTCGGGTTCTTCTTCAGCCAATTCACCAACTTCGTCGCCACGGCGTCCCCGCCCAGGTCGAACTTCGCGTGGAGCGCCTTGAGCCGCGCCAACCGCTGCGCCTCGTCCTGGAAGAGCCGCCCCTGCGAGTCATGCGCCAGGCTGGCGTCCGGCGGCACCGCCACGTCGTGGTTCTCCGCCCACCCCTGCCGCGTCTGCACCTCCTTCTCCAACGACTCCTTCCGCTTGGGGTCGAAGGTCAGGTTCCGCGTGTTCATGATGCCATAGCGGTCGGCCGTCAGCGAGCTGTCCAGGATCTTTTCGCCCCGATACGCCACCGCATAGGCGATCAGCAGCTGCTCATACTTCTCCGCGTAGACCGGCCCCACCAACTTCGCCAACTTCACGAAGTTGTGAATCACGTTCGGGTTCGGCGGATACTCCAGCGCGAAGGCCGCGTTGAAGACCGCCGGATGCTGCCCCAGCCACTCCCACGTGATCTCGCTGAAATGCAGCTTCGGCGCCACCAACCTCATGCAATGGTCATAATACGCCTCACGCACCTCCTCGTTGAAGAGGAAGCCCGAATCATACAGCGCCGCGTCCAGCCAGCGCAAATCGGCGTTCCCCGTCGGCGGGATTGGCTGCCGGTGCGCCCCGAAGTCCACCCCCTGCGCGCCGACCCACGCCGCCACGGTCGCCACAATGGCAAACAGCGTCCGTCTCATGCCCCTACAATACCAAAACCACCCACAAAGCACAAAACGCCGCCCAGGATTCGGGGGGTGCCCGGGTGCCGGAGGTCCCCTGTGCGGGTGGGGCGGGCGCACGAGTCCCTCCCCGAGAGACGAAACGCCCCGGCCGCCCCTTTCGCCGTGGCGGGCGATGGGGGGCCGGGCGCGGTGGCGGGCGGCGATGGCCTTACTTGCCGGCGGCGCGGCGCTTCTCAAGCGCGGGCTCGCCGATGATGGCCTTGATGCGGCGGACGCCCGCGGAGGAGCTCTCTTCCTTGAGGATCTTGAAGGCGACGAGCTCGGAGGTGTTGTTGGCGTGGGGGCCGCCGCAGACCTCCTTGGAGAAGTCGCCCATCGTGTAGACCTTGACCTGCTCGCCGTACTTGGCGGTGAAGAGGGCGGTGGCGCCGGCGGCCTTGGCCGCCTCGATGGGCATGGTCTCGCAGGTGATGGGGAGGGCACGCTTGATCTGCTCGTTCACCAAATCCTCCACCTGCTCGATCTGCTCCTTGGTCATCTTCTCGGGATGGGAGAAGTCGAAGCGGAGGCGCTCGGCGGTGATGTTGGAGCCCTTCTGGTTCACGTGGTCGCCGAGGACAACCTTGAGGGCCTTGTGGAGGAGGTGGGTGGCGGTGTGGAGGCGGGTGGTCTGCTCGGAGTGGTCGGCCAGGCCGCCCTTGAAGACGCCCTCGCCCTGCTTGGAGGCCTCGCGGTGCTTGGCCTCGGCCTTGGCGAAGCCCTCGGCGTCGACGGTGAGGCCGCGCTCGGCGGCGAGCTCCTGGGTGATCTCGAGGGGGAAGCCGTAGGTGTCGTAGAGCTTGAAGGCGGTCTTGCCGGAGATCTGGGTCTGCCCATGCTGGGCGAGGACGGCGGCGACCTTCTCGAACTCGTGGCGGCCTTGGGTGAGGGTCTTGGCGAAGCGGGCCTCCTCGGCGGCGAGCTCGGCGAGGATGGTCTCGCGCTTCTCCTCCAGCTCGGGGTAGAAGCCCTTGTAGATGCCGATGACGATCTCGGCGAGGCCGGGGGTGAAGCCGGCGGGGAGCCCCAGATCCATCCCATAGCGCACGGCGCGGCGGATGAGGCGGCGGAGGACGTAGTTGGCGCCGACGTTGCCGGGCTTGACGCCGCCCTTGGGGTCGCCCAGGATGATGGTGGCGGTGCGCATATGGTCGGCGATGATGCGCTCGGCGCGGGTGCGCTTCGCGTCGGGGAGCTCGGCGGTGGCCAGGGCGCGGATGCGTTCGAGCAACGGCAGGAAGAGCTCGGATTCGTAGACGGTGCCGTAGCCGTTGATCATGCAGATGGTGCGCTCCACGCCCATGCCGGTGTCCACGTTGTGCTGCTTGAGCGGCTCATACGCGCCCGCCGCGGTCTTGTTGTACTGCATGAAGACGTCGTTCCAGATCTCCATGTACTTGCCGCAGTGGCAGCCGGGCGCGCAGTCCGGCCCGCAGGCGGGCTTGCCGGTGTCCAGGAACATCTCGGTGTCGGGGCCGCAGGGGCCGGTGACGCCGGCGGGGCCCCACCAGTTGTCCTCGCGCCCCTTGGGGAAGATGTGGCTTTCGGGGATGCCCTGGGCCTTCCAGCAGGCGATGGCCTCGTCGTCGCGCGGGATGCCCTCCTCGCCGCGGAAGACGGTGACGTAGAGATCCTCGGGCTTGAGCCCCAGCTTGGTGGTGAGGAACTCGAAGGACCAGGCGATGGCCTCCTTCTTGAAGTAGTCGCCCAGCGACCAGTTGCCCAACATCTCGAAGAAGGTGAGGTGCGCGTCGTCGCCCACCGCGTCGATGTCGCCGGTGCGGACGCACTTCTGCACGTCGGTCAGGCGACGGCCCGCGGGGTGCGGCTCGCCCAACAGATAGGGCACCAAGGGGTGCATCCCCGCCGTGGTGAAGAGCACCGTCGGGTCGTTCTCGGGGATCACCGAGGCCCCGGAGATGATGGTGTGGCCCTTGGAGGCGAAGAACTCCAGATACATCGTGCGCAGCGCGTCAGCCGTCAGCTTGGCCATTGTCGAACACTCCTTACTCTAAAGCGAAAAACGCGCGGTAGTATACCACATCCGCCGCCCCGCGCAATCCCGCCCCGCCGCACCTCCCTGTCAGAAAATGGCGGCGCGTTTTTTTTTTCGGCCGCCACTGCGCCCTCCCCGGATCAGGGGCTGACTCACCTCGACTCGGGGGCTGATCCACTTTGACTCAGGGGCTGACTCTCCTCGGACTAGGGGCTGATCCATTTTGGCTCGGGGGCTGCCCCACCTCGACTCAGGGGCTAATCCTCCTCGACTCAGGGGCTGATCCTCCTCGGACTAGGGGCTGATCCAAAAGGACTCGCCCCTCGCCCTATCGCGAAACGCCCCGTCGGCCCATCCGAGGGCCGACGGGGCGGGAATCGAACGGTGTCGTGCCCTCAGTGGCGGGGGCGCCGGAGCGCGAGGGCCGGGAGCCCGAGGAGGAGCAACGCCAGGGCCGTGGGCTCGGGAACGCTCGTCAGGGAGACGTTCGGGTCGGCGATGAGGGCGATCTCCTCATCGGTCAGCACGCCATTGTAGACGCCGATATCGGTGTAGGTGCCGGCGGCCATGTCCGGCATCGTGCCCGAGTTGTTGCCGGAGGCGCCGAAGCCGAGGATGAGGTCCGCAGGCGTCATGTTCGCGAAAAGGTCCTCGCGCAGGGTGAAGGAGACGGCGTATTGGTCGCCGATATGGACAGTCATCTCCGAGCCATCGCGTGTTACGATGAAACGGACAGGGGCGGAGTAGTCCACCTCGAACTCCTGCGCCGTCACCGTGTTCGTCCCCGCGTTGCCGTAGACGCCGACCTTGTTGCCGCCGGCGGTCTGCACGCGCAGGAGCTCACCGTCGGTGGCGTGGTTCTTGCCGATGCCGAGGATGTTGTCCCACGCGGCCGCGCCTTCGGCCATCTGGTAGGTTACGACGAGGGTGAAGGAGTCCGCGTCCGTCACCTTGCAGCCCGCGCCGCCCCACTGCCGGTAGTCCGGCAACCCATCGGAGGACCACGCCAGGCTCGCCGCCTGTGCCAGGCATCCTAACAAACCGGCGGCGCACGCCGCCAACAGCATTCGCTTCATCACTGTTTCCTTTCTGACTTGTCTCCGATGGCCGATAGGTTAGCACATTCGCCGCCTCTTTTGCGATACCTTCTGGTGTAGAATGTCAATAGAATTGCGCAGGGCGCGGGGGATTGCTTGGAAAATACGCATGGGTCAGGGGGCCTTTCTGGGGGAGCGGGAGTAGTGGACGA
>CASEMS010000012.1 GCA_949288955.1 uncultured Lentisphaeraceae bacterium | reverse complement strand
CGCAGCGCCTCCCCCGCCCGGCGCAACGCCGCCTCGGCCTCGGCCACCCTTCGCCGCAGGCCCTCGATGGCGCCCTCCGCGTCGTCCAACGCCCGCAGGCGCGCCTCCGCCTCCCGCCAATGCGTCAGCACATCCTCCAACGTCGGGCCATACTTCCGGCGCAGGCGCTGGATCTGCCCCAGCCGCGCCTCCAGCCGCTCCATCTCCTCCGGGTCCGCCTCCACCTGCGACAGCCGTTCCGCGATCGAGCGCGACAGCTCCTGAAGCTGCACCTGCGCCCCCTCCAATTCCTCCCCCCACCCCGCCGCCTCCGGCAGCAGCCCCTCCAAGGCCCGCAAGGCGCGCCGCTGCTCCATCAGCTGCTCCGCGATCGTGTTCTCGCCGTCCGTCAGCCCCGCCGTCAGCGCGTTGCCCAAGGTCAGGATCTCCCCCGCGTTCGCCGCCGCCCGGTGCCGCTCCGCCAACGGCTCCCCATCCTCCTCGGTCGGGTTCACCTGGCGGATCTCCCCCACCTCATGGGCCAGGCGCTCCGCCTCCGCCGCCCGCGCCCCCGGCTCCCCCTCCGCCTCGCGCAGACGCGCCCGGGCCGAGAGCCACGCCTCCCACCGCGCCGCGTACTCCGCCGCCTCGCGCCCCGCCCCCGCGTAGGCCGTCAGCAGACGCAGCTGGAAGCCCTCGTCCAAGAGCGAGAGGTTGTCGTTCGGGCCGTGGATGTCCGTCAGGAGCGGCGCCAGACGCCGCAGGAGCGCCGCCGTCGCCGGCGCGTCGTTCACGCGGATGCGCCCCGAGCCGTTCGCCGCGACGGTGCGCCGCAGGATGAGCGTCCCCTCCTCGCACTCCGGCACCCCCGCGTCGCGCAACGCCGCGTCCACCGCACGCGGGTCGGCCAGCTCGTAGGTCGCGGAGACCGACGCCTCGTCCGCCCCCGTGCGGATGGCCGAGCGGTCCGCGCGTTCCCCCAGGATCAGGTGCAACGCCCCCATCAGCACGGACTTGCCCGCGCCCGTCTCGCCCGTGATGACGTTCAGCCCCGGGCCGAAGCACGCCTCCGCCGCCTCGACCACCGCCAGATTCCGCACTGCCAGCCGCACCAACATAATGCCCTTAGCATACCAAAAACACCGTCCCAAGACGAGGGCGGGAGGGCGCGAGGCAGGGCAAACGCATAAAAATCAAGGGAAGAGTAGTTGCTCAAGTGTCGAGATGTCGAAGGAAGCTCTGAAGCGTTTGATGCGAAGGCTGCCTTTGACTTTGCTATGACGAAGGATATTGAGGCATACGACTCGGAGCGCTGAGAGGTTACGAGCGGCGTTTCGTGTCCTGGCACGGCAGTCGTCCTCGCGGAAAACGATGTCGAGACACCAGTGGCATTGATTTTCCACACCCCAGTGTTGGCGGACGGCCGTGGCTATCGTGGCGGCATCGGCGGGGAGACTGCTGATGAAGAGTGCGGTCTCTTTGCTTTCCGTGCCGTCCGGGAGGCGGCGAGCACGGTCGATTCGGGCAAGGCTGCGAATCCCTGGCCATTTGTCGCGCTCTAAAAACAGGGAGAGATCTTCCGTCGCCCAGCAACGCCGTGTTTCCAGTCGCCCATGCCCTTTTTCGACTTGCTCGAACCCGGGTTGTTGCGTGCGGGCCACGTCGTCCATGATGGCGGTGATGACGCTTCGGTGCGTGGGATGGTTCTTTTTGATGGGCAGGACGTAGGCGCCTTTGCCATCGATGATGGTTTGGGCTGTGGCGGCCTGTGTGTTGAGCGCGTCCGCCGTGACGATGGCGTTTTTCAAGTTAAGGCTTCGCAGCAGTTGGGGGACGTGGGTGATTTCGTTGCTTTTCGAGTCGACCGCCAGCTGTCCAATCGCAATCCTGTTCTCCCCCGCCCAGGCATTCAAGATATGGATTGAACGCCCGTTTTTGACGCTTCCTCGCACCGTTTTTCCGTCCACGGCGATTGTTTTCAGGCCATTCGGGGTTTTCACGCGCAAATGCTCTGCCAGCTCAGAAAGCAGTTGCGTCATTGCCTCCGGGGCCAATGCTTGGAAGAGGCGGTTGAACGTGTCCGCGCATGGGACGCTTTGCATCCCGAACTTTTCTCGCAACCATTCCCGGTGCGTTTCCGCAAAGACCTCCATCTCCTCAAACGTATTCCCGTTGCAAAGATACGTACAGATTGCGATGGTCAGCAACGATTCGATGCTATAAACTAATCCGCGCCTGTCACGAGGATCCTCGGTCTGTGACAAAATCGCCAAAAAAACCGCCGTCCACCAATCGATAAATGTCTGCCATGCCCCTATTATCTCAACATTTTCCCCCATTGCAATTTTCATGCGTTTGCCCTGGGGCGCGAGGCGCCCGCGGATGTGCTATCATAGGCGCGTCCCTTATAAGGAAAGAGGCAGTTTATGTTGGACATCAAGCGGATTCGCGAGCGGCCCGAGGAGGTCCGCGAGGGTTTGAGGCGCCGGTGGATGGACACCGGCCTGGTGGACGCCGTGCTGGAGCTGGACGCGCGGCGCCGGGCGTTGGTGACGGAGGCGGACGCGCTGAAGGCCAAGCGCAACGAGGTCTCCAAGTCCATCGGCGCGCGCATCAAGGCCGGCGAGGACGCCTCCGCCGCCAAGGAGGAGACGCGCGCGCTGGGCGACGCCATCGCCGCCAAGGACGTCGAGATCCGCGAGACGGAGGCGGCCTTCCGCGAGGCGATGCTCCGCATCCCGAACGTGCCCAACAAGGACATCGCCACCGGCCCGGACAGCTCCGCCAACCGCGACGTGCGCCACGTGGGCACGGAGCCGACCTTCGACTTCCAGCCGCTCGACCACATCGCCCTGGGGGAGCGATTGGGCATCTTCGACTTCCCGCGCGGCGTGAAGCTGACGGGCACGGGCTTCCCGATCCTCCTGGGTCAGGGCGCCAAGCTCCAGCGCGCCCTCATCCAGTATATGCTCGACCTGCACACCCAGCGCCAGGGCTACACCGAGATGCTGCCGCCCTTCGTGGTGAACACGGCCTCGATGATCGGCACGGGCCAGCTGCCCAAGATGAAGGACGATATGTACCACTGCGAGGTGGACGACTTCTGGCTGATCCCGACGGCCGAGGTGCCGGTGACCAACTATTACCGCGACGACGTGCTGGAGGCGCGCCAGCTGCCCATCAAGCTCACCGCCTACACCCCCTGCTTCCGCCGCGAGGCCGGCAGCGCGGGCAAGGACACCCGCGGCATCCTCCGCGTCCACCAGTTCGACAAGGTGGAGATGGTCAAGTTCGTGGCCCCCGAGACCTCCTACGACGAGCTGGAGGCGTTGGTGAAGGACGCCGAGGACGTGCTCACCGGCCTGGGCCTCTACTTCCGCGTGCTGGAGCTCTGCTCCGGCGACATCTCCTTCTCCGCCGCCAAGTGCTACGACCTGGAGCTCTGGGCGCCGGGCCAGAAGGGCTGGCTGGAGGTCTCCAGCTGCTCCAACTTCGAGAGCTTCCAGGCCCGCCGCGCGAACATCCGTTACCGCCGGGCCGACGGCAAGCCGGACTTCGTGCACACGCTCAACGGCTCGGGCGTGGCCTTGCCGCGCCTGATGATCGCCATCCTCGAGCAGTGCCAGCAGGCCGACGGCTCCGTCCTCCTGCCCGAGGCCATCCGCCCTTACTTCGGCGGCGACCGCCTGACCCCGGTGAGGTGAGCGATGGCCAAGCGCAAGACCGGCCCGCTTGAGATGCGCCTGTGGGGCGACCCCGCCCTCCGCGTGGCCTGCACGCCCGTGGGCGTGGTGACGGACGACCTCCGCCGCCTGGCCGTGGAGATGCTGGAGACGATGTACAACGCCAACGGCGTCGGCCTCGCCGCCCCGCAGGTGGGCCGCACCGAGCGCCTCTGCGTCATCGACGTGCCGCAGGACGCCGAGAAGGAGGAGTACGCCGAGGCCAACGCCGCCATCCCCATGCCGTTGGTGATGGCCAATCCCGAGATCCTCGCCCGCGAGGGGGAGCAGACCGACGAGGAGGGCTGCCTCTCCTTCCCCTCCATCCACCTGCCCGTCACCCGCGCCAACCGCGTCAGCTTCACCTTCGTGGACGCCGAGGGCAAGCGCCAGACCCACACCGCCTTCGGCCTCCTCGCCCGCGCCGTCCAGCACGAGCTGGAGCACCTCGACGGCGGCGTCTTCATCGACAACGTGGCCGACAAGGCCCCCATCGCCGCCAAGCTGGACAAGCTGGAGGCCAAGACCAAACGCCGCCTGGGGCTGGGATAAGACCATGCGCACGCGCCTCCTCCCGCTCGCCCTCGCCCTCTGCGCCTGCGCCGCCGCCCAGGCCGCCATGCGCCTGCCCCTCCTGGAGGAAGGGCAGGGCGCGGAGGCCGTCACCGCGGCCCTCGTCGCCGAGGCCGACACCCTCGCCCGCGAGACGCCGCTGGTCGCCACCCTCGAGGTGGAGACCCCCGCCACCCTCGAAGCCGACCTCCCCGGCCTCCGCGAGCGCCTCCGCGGCTTCGCCGTCGTCGAGGAGTTCCCCGCCGGCCGCACCGAGGCCAACGGCCGCGCGCGCGCCGTCTGGCGCCTGCGCCTCACGCCCGGGCCCGAGGGCCCGTGGCGGCTGATGCCCTTCGTCCTCACCCTGCATGACGCGCGGACGGGCGAGGCCCGCCAGGCCCTCACCCACGCCGTCGCCTTTCCCGAGCCCCCTCCGTTGCCCGAGGCCGCGGGCTCGCCCGAGTGCGACCTCGCCCCCGAGTGGGTCGCGCCCGGTTGGCGCACCTTCGGGCTCTGGGCGCTCTGGGCGGCGCTCGCCGCCGCCCTCGCCGCCGCCCTGTGGCCGCTCCTCCGCCGCGCCAAACGCGCCCTCCACGAGCGCACCCTCTCGCCCGAGGAGCGCGCGCGCCTGGAGCTGGGGCGCCTGATGGCCGAGGGGCTCCTGGCCCAGGGCCGCGTCAAACGCTTCTACTACGGCCTCACCGGCGTGGTCCGCCGTTACTTCGAGCGCGCCCACGCCCTCCGCGCCACGCGCCAGACCACCCAGGAGTTCCTCGCCGGCCTCGCCGCCGAGCCGACCGTGGCGCAGCGCTCCCGCGACGCGCTGGCCGCCTTCCTCGCCGCCGCCGACCGCATCAAGTTCGCCGGGATCGACGGCACCGCCGCCGAGGCCGAGGCCGCCGCCGGCGCCGCCCAAGCCCTCATCGCGGACGACGCCGAGCGCCTCCGGGCGACCCGCCCCGACGGCGCCCGCCCGGCGTGAGGCACGAAAAAAGCCCCCGGCCTTCGCAGGCCGGGGGCTTTTTTCGTTTCGTCAGGGCGCGTCGTCGTCGGGCACCAAGCGGCCGATGTACGGCCGCACGCCCCAGAAGCCGCACAGCGCGCGGTACTCCGCCACCGCCTCGCCCAGCCCCGGCCGGAGGCCCCGCTCGGCGCGGATGAGCAGGTTGCGCCCGGTCGCCTCGGGGGAGACGAACTCCATCACGCGGGCGCGGTAGCCGCAGATGCGCAGGACTTGCGCGCGGAAGGTGTCGGTGAGCAGGTCGGCCAGACGCTCGCGGAGGATGCCGTGGCGGAGGACGGCGCGCATGGGGCCGCCGCCGACGAGGGCATGGTGCAGCTCGTGCTGGCAGCAGGGCACGCAGAGGATGCGCGCGGCCTTGGTGCGGACGGCGGCGATGAGCGCGTCGTCCGTCGCCGTGTCGCAGGCGTGGAGGCTCATCACCAGGTCGGGGGTCTGGGGCCACTCCGCCGCGGCGATCTCCGCGGCCTGAAAGGTCACGGCCTCCCCCACGCCCAGCGCCTGTGCCTGCGCGCGGGCGGCGGCCACCACGTCGGGGTTGCGGTCGATGCCCAGCACGCGCACGTCGGGCCAGCCTTTGGCGAGGGTCAGGAAGCGTTGGAGGGCGAGGGTCAGGTAGGCCTTGCCGCAGCCGCAGTCCACCACCGTGAAGGTGGGGGGCGGGGCCTCGGGCAGGAGCGGCTCGACGGCGCGGAGGAGGGCGTTCACCTGGTCATACTTCCCACGCATGGAGGCGCGGATCGCGCCGTCGTCCGCGGCGATGCCCAGCACGCGCAGGAGGGGGGTGGCGTCGAAGTCTGTGAGGGGCTGACGCTTGGCGCGGTCGTGGTCGGCGGGCGGCGGCGCGCCGGCGGCCTTGGGCTTCCCGCGCGACACCAGCGGCCTGCCCTTCTTGGTCACGCGGACGTGGAGGTCGCCCTCCGCCGTCACCAAATGCAACTCGCGCTTGCCGCGTTGGGCGAGGATCTCCTCCAAGCCCTTCCGGGCGGCGGGCTCGGAGAGGTTGCGGGTCTGCGCCTGGGCGCCGTCGCGCATCTCGGCCTGAAAGAGGGCCTGGCCTTTGAGGCGCACGGGGCGCAGGGAGATGCGGAAGGGCTTGCCCTCGCGCGCCAAGGTCTGGGTGAGGCGGATGAAGCCCGGCCCGAAGACCCGCGCGCGGATCTCCTCGCGCAACTCACCGGGCAATGTCTCTGTCTCATCGTTCATGGGGTTCTCCCGCGTATGCGGCGCGACGATTCCGCCATGCCTTGGGCCGGAAGCGGCCGGCGAGGCGAGCCCTGTCGCGCACACGGATGTGGATGGGGCGAGGATAGCAAAGACGTTCGTGCCGGGTCAATGGGGTCAGCGTTTGCGGCGTTTGCGGCGCTTGACGCGGACGGCGACGTCGTGGCGGAGGGAGGCGTGGCGGCGGAGGTGCGCGGGGGAGGAATCGCGGTCGCGCACCTGGCTGCGGTAGAGCGTCCAACCGGGGGAGAGGAGGAAGGAGAGGCCGCAGACCCACATGGAGGGCAGGAGCAGCCCGTGGTTGCCCGTGAACTCGCTGACCATGAGGATGGCGGCCAACGGCGTGCGGACGGCGGCGGTGAGGTAGCCGGCCATGCCCAGCATGGCGCAGTTGGAGAGGGAGATGCCCAGCCCCGGGAAGAGCGCCGCGAAGAGCGCGCCGCACCCGGCGCCGAACATGGCGCCGCAGAAGAGCGCCGGGCCCAGCATCCCGCCCGCGCCGTCGCTGCCGACGGTGAAGGCGGTGGCCACGGCCTTGAGCACGCCCAGCAGGAAGAGCGTGAGGATGGCATGGGGCAGGAAGGAGGGGGAGGCCAGCACGTCGGCGTTGGCCTGGAGGGTCTGCTGGATGTGGCCGTAACCGGCGGAGAGGATCTGCGGGAAGGCCAGCCCCAGCGCGCCGACGAGCAGGCCGCCGAGCGCGGGCTTGGCCCACGGCGGCAGGCGCGCCCGCCGGAAGACGATCTCCGTCTGGCGGAAGAAGAGGATGTTGAGGCGCACCGCCGCGGCGATGAGGAAGGCCAGCGCGGTGTAGCAGAAGAACTTGGCGGGCGAGGCGAAGAGCTCGTGCGGCGTGCTGAAGAGCGGCTCCCACCCGAAGGCGCAGGCGAAGGTCATGTAGGCGATGGTGGAGGCGACCATCGAGGGGATGAGCACGTCGCCCTCCAGGTCGAACCCGCGGTAGAGCACCTCGGCGGCGAAGAGCGCGCCGGCCATGGGCGCGCGGAAGATGGCGCCGATGCCCGCGGCCATGCCCGCGGCCAGCAGCACCCGCCGTTCGTAGAGCGACAGGCGCAGGGCGCGCCCCACGAAGGCGCCGCACGCCGCCCCGATCTGCGTGATGGGGCCCTCGGCGCCCGCGCTGCCGCCCGAGCCGATGACGAGGCTGGAGGCGATGACCTTGACGGGCGCGACGGCCACGGGGATGTCGGTGGCGGAGTGGTGGTAGGCGCCGATCACCGTGTCGGTGCCGTGCCCCCCGGCCGAGGGCGCGAAACGCCGCGCCAGCAGGCACGCCAGGAGCGCCCCGAGCGCGGGCAGCGTCAGGCGCACCAGCCCCGCGAAGGCGGCGGCCAGCCCCGGGTGGACGCGCTCCAGGAGCGTGTAGCGCACGGCGGGCGGGTGGGCGAGGGCGACCTCGCCGGCGGCGCCGGGGATGACGATGCGCCCCAGCCCCTCCAGCGCGTAGACGCGCACCCACTCGATCATCGAGAAGAACCAGATGGCGAACAGCCCGGCCAAGATGCCCACCGCCGCGCAGATGAGGACGACGCGCCCCATGCGGAGCGTCTCGCCCTCGGCGGGCACCCAGAAGCGGAACCAACGCCACGACTGCCGCCCCCCGCGCAGGAGGTCGGCCGCGGGGGGCAGGCGCGGCGTCTTGGGGGCCATGGCGGGCCGGGCAGGGTCAGTCGCGCAGGATCCGGCGGAAGAATTGGGTGAGGGGGATGACGCCGACGAGGCGGCCCTCGCCGTCCACCACGTAGCACTTGACGGCGTTGCGCTCGGCCAGGTCGGCGGCGATCTCGCGCGCGGGGGTGTCGACCAGGCAGGTGCAGACGTCGGGGTTCATGGCCTCGCGCACCTGGGTGTGGCGCGTCTCGCGGAGGCGCTCGGCCAAGGGCTCCATGGTGTTGGCGGGGGTGGCCTTGAGGACGGGAAAGAGCTTGCGGAAGCCCTTGGGGATGAAGCAGCCGAGGAGGGCGTGCGTGTCCACCGCGCCGATGAGGCGGCCGGCGGCGTCGACGATGGGCAGCTCCACCTTGTTCAGATCCATGAAGCGGTCGAGGGCGGTGGAGAGGGGCTCGTCCTCGCGGAGGGCGTCGTTCTCCGCGCTCATCAGGTCGCCCGCGCAGATATAGTCGGGCAGCCGCATCTCGCTGCGGCGGAGAAAGCGCATCACCTCCGCGCCGTCGCGCATGGCGGCGAGGCGCTCGACGCTGCCGGGCTCGCGCAGCAGGTTGGCCAAGGCGCGCAGGATTTGGAGGTAGCGCGCGGGCTGGTGCTCGGGCACCAACAGGAGGAAGACGAGCTGGATGGGCTTGCCGCCCTCGGGCGAGGGGAGGCCGGCGGGGTAGATGCCCAAGGCCAGGTAGGGCCGCTCGATGCCCTCAATGCGCGCATGGGGCAGCGCCACCCCCTCGCCCACCACGGTCGGGGAGAGACGCTCACGGCGGAGCACCGCATCCACGATCGGCCCTGTCTTCACCCCCGGCAGGTGGCTCTCCGCGATCCGCCCCACCAGCGCGTGGATCATGTTGTAGGTGGAAGGCACCGTCTGGTCGAAGACGACGTCCTCCTCCGAGAAGAAGCCGCTCAGGTAAACCGCGTTCGTTTCCGTTGCCATGTCGTGTTCCCTTTATCCCAATCGGCGTGGGGAATCCCGCGCCTTACGCCGTTTAAGATAGCACATTCCCCGCGCGTTGGCTAGCGGTGTGCCCGAAGAGAGCCGTGGATCGCACGCCCCCATGCCTCGGCGACGCACGCACCGAGGCTCCGCCGCGAGGTTCCCCCTGTGCCAGGCCCCGTCCGTTTTGGCCTTCAAGCCCCCCATGGCCTTCACGTCCTTCGGGCGGGAAAGGACCTGAAGGACCCGAAGGACGGAAAGGACCCGAAGGCCATCCCCAACGGATCGGCCGCCGACGCTCGGAGGATTGGCGGCCGGGTCGGGGAGACTTAGCCGCCGAGTCTCGGTGGATCAGCCGCCGATGCTCGGTGGATCAGCCGCTGAGTCTCGGCGGGTCAACCGCTGAGTCTCGGCGGGTCGGCGGCCACGCGATTTTGGGAGGGCGGGGGACATCCTTTCCCCGCCCTCGCGCGGCGGCTCCGCCCCCAGGCACAAAAAAAGCCCCCGGGGGCCGGGGGCTTTTCTTGTGTGTGGCGGAGGGGGAGGGATTCGAACCCCCGGGGCTGACGCCCAGCGGTTTTCAAGACCGCCGCATTAGACCGCTCTGCCACCCCTCCTGAGGGTCAGGGCCGTGAGGCGGCCTGGGCGGCGCGGGCGGCGGCGCGCTGCTCGGCGGTGAGCGGGCGCTTGCCGCGGTACCAGCTGACGGTCACCAACGGCGCGATGAAGAGGGTGGAGTAGGTGCCGGCCACCATGCCCACGAAGAGCGCGAAGGCGAAGTCGTGCATGGCGGCGCCGCCGAAGAAGTAGAGCGCGGCCACGGGCATGAGGGTGGAGAGGGTGGTGAGGAGGGTGCGGCTGAGGGTCTGGTTGAGGCCCTTGCGGATGGCGGTGGGAAAGTCGAGGTTCGGCTCACGGGCCATGATCTCGCGCACGCGGTCGTAGGCGACGATGGTGTCGTTGATGGAGTAACCGACGATGGTGAGGAGGGCCGCGACGGTGGTGAGGCTGACCTGGTTGCCGCAGAGGGTGTAGACGCCCAGGGTGATCAGCGCGTCGTGCGCCAGGGCGACGACGCCGCCGAGGGCGAAGCCGAACTGGAAGCGGAAGGAGACGTAGGCGATGATCATGATGAGGGAGAGGACGATCGACCAGACGGCGTCGCGCTTGAGCTCGTCGCCGATCTGGGAGCCGACCTGGTCGCGGCTGACCATGACGACGTTGTAGTCGGGGGTGGCGTCGTCGATGGCTCGGCGGATGGCCTCCTCGGAGGCGATCGTCTGGCCGTCCTTGTCCTTGACCTCGGTGACGGCGGTCTTGACGAGGGTCTGCACCTTGCCGTTCTCGGCCTCGGCGTTCTGGACGGTGGGGTCGGCGATGCCGTCGATGCCGTCGATGATGGCGCGCACCTTGTCGGGGTCGAGAGCCACGTTGGAGCCGTCGCTCTTGAGGGTGGCCTCATAGAGGAGGGAGAGGCCGCCGGTGAAGTCCACCGCCATGACGCTGGAGGGGTTCTTCGCGGCGCGGAAGAGGAAGAGGCCGACGGTAACGATGATGACGGCGACGGCGGCGGTGGCCAAGGGCTTGGACCACTTGAGGAAGTCGAAGTTGACCGTCTCGGGCACCCACTGGAGCATCTTGTAGGGCTTGGTGGTGTCCTGCACGATGAGGTTGAAGATGAGGCGGGTGACGACGAGCGCGGTGAACATCGAGATGATGATGCCGCCGCAGAGGGTGACGGCGAAGCCGCGGATGGGGCCGGAGCCGAAGATGAAGAGGATGACGCCGGTGATGAGCGTGGTGAGGTTGGAGTCGAAGATCGCCAGGAAGGCGCGGTCATAGCCCGCGGCCACGGCGGCCTTGGCGGTCTTGCCCAGGCGGAACTCCTCGCGCATACGCTCGAAGATGAGGACGTTGGCGTCCACCGCCATGCCGACGGAGAGAACCAGGCCCGCGATGCCGGGGAGGGTGAGCACGGGGAGCTGGCCGAGCGAGGTGGAGCCGGTGCCGTCGGAGAGGAAGACGCTCATGATGCCGCTGGCGATGATCATGCCGGCGGGCCAGAGGATGATGTTGAGCAAGAGCGCGACGTCGGCGATGATGCCGCAGAAGAGGTAGTAGAAGATCATGAAGGCGAAGACCGCCACCACGCCGATGGCGCTGGCGAGGGCGCCCTTGGAGATGGCCTCCTGCCCCAGACTGGGGGAGACGGAGCGGGTCTCGATGATGCGGATGGGGGCCTTGAGGGCGCCGGCGTTGAGGACGCCGGCGAGCTCGGTGGCGCTCTTCCAATCGAAGGAACCGCTGATCTCGCAACGGCCGTCGGTGATCTCGGAGCGGAGGACGGGGGCGGAGCGCACCACGTCGTCCAGCACGATGGCGAGCTGACGGCCCACATAGCTGCCGGTGATGCGGGCGAAGGCCTGGGTGCCCTCGCTGTCGAACTCCACGTCGACGACCGTCTCGCCGGTCATCGAGTTGCGGGAGGGGGTGGCGCGGGTGACGGTGGAGCCGCTGACGGTGGTGCTCTGGCTGCGGGAGACGAAGCAGGGCACGTAGGCGACGCGCCCGGCGGGGTCGCGGCCGATCTCCTCCATCACGCACTCATAGAGGGCGGAGGGGGCGGCGAAGCGGCCGAGCTTGACCATGAAGTCGGGCGCGGCGGAGAGGGCGGCGTAGTCCTCGCCGCGGACGAAGCAGACGCGCCCCTCGCAGGTGCTGCGCACGAAGCCCTCGGGCGTGCGGGCGGAGTCGAGCACCGCGCGGGTGAGGCGGTCGTTGTCGCGATGGACGAGGCGGAAGGCGAGGAAGGCGGCGGACTTGACGCTCTCCTCGGCGGCCTTGGCCTTGGCGGCGTCGGCGCCGGGGATCTGGATGAGGATGCGGTGGCCGTTGGCCTTGGCGATGATGGGTTCGTTGGTGCCGATGGCGTCGATGCGCTTGCGGAGCACCTCGAGGGTGAGGTCGTCGGCGTCGGTCATCGCGGCCTGGGCGTCGGCCTTGGCCTTGTTCTCGATCTGGGCGATCTGCTCGGGGGTGGCGGTCTCGGGGGTGACGCCGGCGGCGGCAAAGCCCTGGGCCTTGAGATCCTCGGTGAGCTTCGCCTCGTCGATCTGCACGGTGAAGCTGGTGCCGCCCTGAAGGTCCAGGCCCAGGCGGACCTTCTCCTTGGCCGGGAAGGTAACATAGCACGAGAAGGCCGCGAGGACGGCCAGAATCGCCCACTTGATCAGGCTGGGCGTGTCCAAATCCTTAAAGTTCAACATCGTCCGCTCCGCTGTTTGCTTGCGTCGAAATCATTTCTTCTGCTCGGCGGCGTCCGGCTCGTCGACGGCCGCGACCACCGCGCCGCGCGCCACCTCCACCGTCGTCCCGGGGCACAGCTCGATGAGGAAGGTCTGCTCGCGCGCCTCTTGGATGGTGCCGATGAGGCCGCCGGCGAAGGAGACCTTGCGCCCCGCGCGGAGCTCGGCGATCATCTTCTGGCGCTCCTTCTCCTTGCGCTGCTGGGGGCGGATCATCATGAAGTAGAAGATGCCGAAGAGCAGGACGATGAAAATCAGCGTGCTGCCCATGCCGCCCTGCGGGGGGGGCGTGCTCCCATCCGCCGCGGGGGCGGGCTCCGTCGTCGTGGTGGTCGTGGCCGCAGGGGTCGGCGCGGCCTGTGCAATCAACTTCATGTCCGTTCCTTGTGCTCGTGCCCTCCCATGGGGAGGGGAATGAAAGCGTCAGTATACCCTTTTTCGGCGGAAAAGGGAAGGGGCAATCGGCGGGGGCGGCCTCCTTGCCGCCCCCGCCGACGCACCGTGTGCGCGCCTTATTCCTCCTCGGCGGCGAGGGCGGCCTCGACCTCGTCGGAGAAGTCGGCGGTGGTGAAGACGTTCTGGACGTCCTCGTTGTCCTCGAGGGCCGCGATGAAGCGGTTGAGGGCCTTGGCCTGGTTGACGTCGGTGACGGGGGTGGTGGCCATGGGGATGAGCTTCACCTCGGCCTCGGAGGTCTCGATGCCGGCCTTGTTGAGCGCGTCGCAGACGGCGGCGAAGGCGTTGGGCGCGGTGAGGATCTCGAAGCCCTCGTCGTCGGCGTTCACGTCGTCGGCGCCCGCATCGAGCGCGAGCATCATGATCTCGTCCTCGTCCAGGTTGCCCTTGGGGAGGAGGATCTGGCCCTTGCGCTCGAAGTTGCGCGTGACGGAGCCGGACTGCCCGAGCTCGGAGTTGTTCTTCTTGAAGATGTTGCGGATCTCGGCCGCGGCGCGGTTCTTGTTGTCGGTGAGCACCTGGACGACGAGGCCGACGGTGCCGACGTAACCCTCGTAGGTGATCTCCTCAAGCGCCTCGGCCTGAAGCTCGCCCGTGCCCTTCTTGATGGCGCGGTCGATGTTGTCCTTGGGCATGTTGATGCCCTTGGCCTTGGCGATGAGGTTGCGCAAGGAGGGGTTGGTGTTCGGGTCACCACCGCTCTTGGCCACCAGCATGATCTCCTTGGCCAGACGGCTGAACATCTTGCCGCGCTTGGCGTCGGCCGCGCCCTTGGCGTGCTTGATGGTCGCCCATTTACTGTGTCCGCTCATGTGTCTCTTCCTTTCTAAGGGAGGTTAAAGGTCGTTCACTGTCAAAAATCGCTCACCCACGCACCTCGCCGTAACCGGCGGCCATGTCGTCGCCCAACATCCGCTCGGCGGTCTCCGCCTCGCACGGCTGCACCCACCCCTGCTCAAAGCCCAGATCCCCCGCCAGATCGGCCAACGGCGCGAACTCCTCCGGCGTCAGCCGCCGGTCCCACCCCGCCAACGCCCGCGCCGGGCCCACCGGGTTGTACTGCGCCATCACGCTCACCGCCACCCCCGCGCCCAGTTCGTTGCGCAGCCACGTCAGGCTCTCGGCCGCCTCCCCCACCCTGCCCGGCAGCGCCAGGACGCGCACGATCAGCCCCCGCCGCGCGATCCCCTCGCCATCCACCTCCAGCGGCCCCAGCCTGTCCCACAGCCAACGGATCGCCGCGCGCGCCGCCGGCACGTAGTCCGGCGCGTCGCTCCCCTCCCGCGCGCTCCCCGCGCTCGCGTAGCGCAGATCCGCCAACGCCACGTCGATCAGCCCCGCGTAGGCCCCCAACGTCTCCACCCGCTCATAGCCCGACGTGTTGTAGACGAACGGCAGGCGCACCCCCTCCCCCGCCAAGAGCCCCGCCGCCTCCGCGATCTGCGGCAGCCACGGCGTCGGCGAGACCAGGTTCCAGTTGTGGCACCCCTTCTCCGCCAACGCCCGCATCCGCGCCGCCAGTTCCGGCACGTCGAGATCCTCCCCCTCCCCGCCGTTGCTCCACCGCCCATTCTGGCAATAGACGCACCGCATCGTGCAATGCGAGAAGAAGAGCGTCCCGCTCCCCCGCGTCCCCGACACCGGCGGCTCCTCCCCGAAATGCGGCCCCCAGCGGAACATCCGCACCCGCGCCCCGCTCCGGCAATACCCACGCTGCCCGTGCAGACGGTCGACGCCGCACCGGCGGGGGCAAAGCTCACACTGCTCCAACGGGTTCATAAGCGCATAAGTGTACCACAATTCCCAACGCCTTGCAGAATCCGGAGCCGAGGACACGCGAGAGGTACCGCAAAGACGCGAGTGCGCGCGGGAGGCTTGCGGGGGGATTTGACCGCAAAGACGCAAGGGGGCGCGGGAGGTTTGCGGGCTAACGCCGGTCGCTCTGCGGGCTTCGCCCGCTGACCGCTCCCTACCGCCCGCACCTCCCACGCTGCCCAAAGGCATTGGCCCCCAAGAGGCCTCGGCCGCCGAGACACCGAGGATCGGCGGCCGATCCACTTCGACTCAGCGGCCGATCCACCTCGGGTTAGCCGCTGAGGCTTCGAGGCTCGGCGGCCAAGTCTCCGAGGCTCGGCGGCTGAGGCAGGGAGCGTTGGCGGCGGAGTCTCCTTGGGGCGGCGGCCAATCCGCCAAGGTCGTCCTTCGGGTCCTTCACGTCCTTCGGGTCCTTCAGGTCCTTCCCCCCCCCGCGGCGTGCTTTCAGGCGTGGCCCGCGCAGGACTGGATGGACGGCGAGGGTACCGCAAAGACGCAAGGTGGCGCGGGAGGCTCGCGGGCCCGCCGGTCGCTCTGCGGGCTTCGCCCGCTGACCGCTCCCTACCGCCCTCGCCTCCCGCGCTGTCCGTTGTGAGTCCTTCCTCCATACTTCGTGCTCCTCCGTGTCCCCCTTCGTGCCCTCTGTGGTCTTCCCCTCTGGCAGTCCTGTCGGCGGTAGCCGACCCCCAATCCGCCTCAATCTGCGCAATCTGCGGTTTCCCCCTCGCCATCCTGCGCGGGCCACGCCCGCGCCACCTGTGTGCTTCCGCGAGGTGAGGCGGCAGGTGCTATAATTCCCCCATGAGCGCACGCCTGACCATCCCGCCCGAACTGCCCATCGCCGCGCACGCGGAGGAACTCCTCGCGACGCTGCGCGACCATCCCGTGACCATCGTCTGCGGGGACACGGGCAGCGGCAAGACCACGCAGCTGCCGAAGCTGGCGCATCTGGCGCGGCCGGGGGCGCGGGGGGTCATCGGCGTCACCCAGCCGCGGCGTCTGGCGGCCATCGCGATGGCGCGCCGCCTGGCCGACGAGGTGGGCTCGCCGCTGGGGGGCGTGGTGGGCTACCAGCATCGCTTCGAGCGCAAGACCTCGGCGCAGACGCGCTTCAAGCTGATGACCGACGGCATCCTGCTGGCCGAGACGCGCGACGACCCGCTCTTCCGCCGTTACTCCACGCTCATCATCGACGAGGCGCACGAGCGTTCGCTGAACATCGACTTCCTGCTCGGCCTGCTCAAGCGCGCGCTCCCGCGGCGGCCCGACCTGCGCGTGGTCGTCTCCTCGGCCACGCTCGACGCGGAGCGCTTCGCGGACTTCTTCGGCGGGGCGCCCGTCGTCACCATCCCCGGCCGACTCTATCCCATCGAGATCCTCTGGATGCCGGAGGAGGAGGCGGAGGAGGATGACCTGCCCCGGCGCGTGGCCAACGCCATCGACCTCCTGGGGCCCGAGAGCGGGGACGTCCTCGTCTTCCTGCCCGGCGAGCGGGACATCCGCGACTGCATGGCCTTCCTGGAGGGGCGGCGCCTGCCGCGCACCGAGTGCCTCCCGCTGCTGGCCAGCCTGCCGCCCGGCGAGCAGGCGCGCGTCTTCCGGCCCTCGGCCAACCGGCGCGTCATCCTGGCCACCAACGTGGCGGAGACCTCCGTGACCATCCCCGGCATCCGGGCGGTCGTCGACTCCGGCCTCGCGCGCATCAAGCGTTACTCCCCGCAGCGCCACGTGCAGACCCTCCGCGTGGAGCCCATCAGCCAGGCCTCCGCCCGCCAGCGCATGGGCCGGTGCGGGCGCGTCGGCCCCGGCGTCTGCGTCCGCCTCTACTCCGAGGAGGACTACGCCCGGCGCGAGGCGCACACCGCCCCCGAGATCAAGCGCACCGCCCTGGCCGGCGTCATCCTCACGATGGCCGACCACCGGCTCGGGCGCATCGAGGACTTCCCCTTCATCGAGCCGCCCGCCGGGGCCGCCATCCGCGAGGGCTACCGCGAGCTGCTGGAGCTGGGCGCCCTCCGCCGCCTCCCCGCCGGGGCCGGGGACGAGCGCCGGGAGGCGGGCTTCGCCCTCACCGGCATCGGGCGCGCGCTGGCCGCCTTCCCCCTCGAACCGCGCTTCGCCCGCATCCTCCTGGCCGCCGAGAGCGAGCAGTGTTTGCGCGACGCGCTCACCGTCGTGGCCGCGCTGGCCTGCGACGACCCCCTCCTGCGCCCCCTCGACAAGGCCGCGCAGGCCGACCAGCAGCACGCCCGCTTCCGTTGCCCCAACAGCGACTTCTCCGGCCGCCTCCGCCTCTGGGCGTGGTGGAACGCCCCCTCGCAGGGCACCAGCGAGACCCAACGCCGCAAACGCTGCAAGGCAGCCTTCGTCTCCTACCCCAAGATGCGCGAGTGGGCCAACGTCCGCGCCCAGCTCCTCGACCTCTGCATCGAGCGCCGCCTCCATGCCGACGACGCGCGCGGCGGCGAGGCCGGGCTCCACCGCGCCCTCCTCTGCGGCCTCCTCTCCCGCATCGGCCATTACGACCGCGAGGCGCGGGACTACCGCGGCGCCTTCGCCGTCCGCTTCGCCCTCTTCCCCGGCTCCGCCCTCGCCAAGGCCGCCCGCCGCGAACGCCCCGAGCGCCCCGCCCCGCCGCCCCGCAAGCCCAAGGGCGACGTGCTCCCGGAGTCCCGCGAGTGGGTGTTGGCCGGGGAGCTGGTGGAGACCTCCCGTCTCTTCGGCCGCACCTGCGCCTGCATCGACCCCGCGTGGATTGAGCCCATCGCCGGCCCCCTCTGCCGCGTCCACCGCCACTCGGCCTTCTGGGACCCCGAGCACGGCTTCGTCCGCGTCCATGAGGACGTTACGCTCTTCGGCCTCCCGCTGGCCAAGGGCCGCCTGCGCGACCTCTCACGCCTCGACCCCGAGGCCGCCCGCCGCTTCTTCATCGCCGACGCCCTCGCCGTCCCCGACGCCATCCGCAACCCGCCCGCCTGGCTCCGCGCCAACTGGGACCGCCAACGCCTCCTGGAGCAGCTCGCCGCCCTCCGCCGCGACGCCCGCGACACCCTCCGCGAGGCCCTCCTGGCCTTCTACGAGGCCCGCCTCCCCGCCGACGTCTGCAACGCCCCCGGCCTGAGGAAGTGCCCGCCCCTCCCCCTCGAGGGCGCGGCCTTCGACGTCGAGGCCGCCGACCTCCGCGACTTCCCGCAGACCCTCACCGTCGCCGGCCACGCCTTCCCCCTCACCTACCGCCACGACCCCCAGGCCCCCGACGACGGCGTCACCCTCACCACCGACCCCGAGCACCTCCCCCTCCTCGCCGGCTTCCACGCCGAATGGCTCGTCCCCGGACTCCTCCCCGACAAGGTCATGTGGCTCCTCAACGCCCTCCCCAGCCGCGTCCGCCACCTCCTCGGCTCACTCCCAGAACTCCAAGCCCTCATCCTCGCCCGCGCCAAGCCCTACGCCCGCCCCCTCGCCGAGACCCTCTTCCGCCTCATCCGCGACGAAAAGGGCCTCCGCGTCGACGAGACCCCGTGGGAGGAGGACCGCCTGCCGCCCCACCTGCGCATGAACTTCCGCGTCGAACGCGACGGCGAGACCCTCGGCCAAGGCCGCAACCTCGCCCCCCTCCTCGCCCTCTTCGCCCCCCAGACCCCCGCCGCCGCCCCCAAGGCCGCCACCCTCGCCGACCCCGCCCAGGCCGCCCTCGCCCGCCGCCGCGAATGCCTCGCCGCCCTCCGCGGCTTCCTCGGCGCCCACGCCAAGACCCTCGAAAGCCTCCCCTCCATCCCCCAGAACGTCCGCGCCTTCGCCCAAGCCGCCGCCATCGACCTCCCCCGCCTCGGCCGCGAGCTCCTCGACCGCGCCCTCGACACCCTCTTCCTGGCCGACCCCCTGCCCGACGCCGACGGCCTCCGCGCCCGCTACGCCGCCCGCAAGGGCAGCCTCCAGCACACCCTCACCCTCCTCCGCCGCCAGACCCTCCACGTCCTCGCCGAGACCGCCCGCCTCGAACACGCCGCCCAGACCGCCACCGGCATCTACCCCGAGACCATCGAGGACGTCCAGGACCAGCTCGCCTGGCTCGTCTACGACGGCTTCGTCGCCGCCACCCCGCCCGACTGGCTCGACCGCCTCCCCCTCCTCCTCGAAGGCGTGGCCGACCGCCTCGCCCGCGCCCACGCCAACCCCGCCGCCGACCGCCGCAAACTCCAGCCCATCCTCCCCCTCTGGCACCGTTGGCGCGACTTCGTGGCGTTGCCCAAGAAGCCCCGCCACGACCCCCGCGCCCTCTCCGACTACCGTTGGGAGATCGAGTCCCTCCGCCTCCTCGCCTTCAACCCCACCCGCCCCGCCCCCACCCGCCCCACCGCCAAGACCCTCGACGCCCTCTGGCACCGCGTCCTCAACCCCTGATTCTCCCCCGCGCCCCCGCGCACGGCACAAAAAAAGGCCCCCGACCTTCCGGTCGGGGGCCTTTTTCCCTCATGCGCAATCAGCGCGCGCGGCGGCGGAGCGCCAGCCCGGCCACGCCGAGAGCCAGCAACGCCAGCGCCGTCGGCTCGGGCACAGGGTTCAGCGCGTCGTAGATTTCCTGCGCCGTGTGCGCCTCCTTCACGAAGTAGAGGTCGTACTCCGCCTGCCCGCCCGTCGGGCCGTAGCCATACTCCTTGTCGGTCGCATAGGCGATGGCCGCCATGAAGTCCGTCCACCCATAGGGATAGAGCTCTCCCGAGAGCGTCGCCACGTCCACGCCGTCCAGACTCACCGTGATGGTCCCGACCCCGTCCGCCGTCCAGTCCGCCACCACGCCAATGACGTGCTTGCCGGCCGTCAGCGTGCGATCCGCCCCATCAACGTAGGTGGCGGCGAAATTTTCATTCGCCCCCTTCCCCCAGTCCCAGGCATTGGCGGTCAGCTGTCCGTTCGCGACCTCAACCGTCATACGGTTGCGGCTGCCATTGCCGCTGTTGAAGGTCAGAATCGCGCCGCTCCCCTGCGAGGGGTCGGCGAAGTTGACCACCGCCGCATAGGTGGCCGACTGCCCGAACTGGAGATGGTCAGCCTGCGCGAAGGTGTGCCTGCCCCCCTCTGAACCATACTCGCCCGTCCACGACCACGTGATCGCCTGGGCCGCTCCCACAACCAGCGCGGCCGCCACGGCCGCCAACAACTTCATGCGCATGAAAACGCTCCTTCCTATCGATAAGGCCAACCTTCGGCCAACCATCCACATAGTACCATCCCCCCCCCCCATCCGCGCAACACTTTTTTGGCGATGGCGCCGGGGGGCAAATCGCACCGCGTTTTTTCGCTTGCGTGGGGGCTGGCGGGTTTGCTATACTTCTTCGCGTTTTACGACGTGCCAGGCAATGGCGCCCGTTGGCGAGGTAGCTCAGTTGGTAGAGCAGCGGACTGAAAATTCGCGTGTCGTCGGTTCGATCCCGACCCTTGCCACCATCTTGCCCCCATCGTCTATCGGTCAGGACACGGGCTTTTCATGCCTGTAAGAGGAGTTCGATTCTCCTTGGGGGTGCCATCGCGGCGAGGTAGCTCAGTTGGTAGAGCAGCGGACTGAAAATTCGCGTGTCGTCGGTTCGATCCCGACCCTTGCCACCATCCTTCTCCCACCGGAGACAAAAAAAGCGCCCGAACGGGCGCTTTTTTCGTGCCGGCGGCGGGGTCATTCCTCGCCGAGGGTGTGGCGGTAGATCTCGACGGTGCCGTCGTCGTGGATGAGGCGGAGCTGAATCTGGGCGTCGTCGGTGCGGCCGGGGTGGATCTCGTCCATCGGGAAGGCGAAGTCGAGCCGACCGTCCGGGGAGAGGGGGACGACGAAGGACTCAGCGTCGTAGTTGTCGTTGACGCCCCCGAACTTGTCCTTGTCGTAGGCGGCGACGACGCGGCGGACGGAGCAGCCTTCCGGGAGGCGGCCCGAGACGCGGACGGTGCCTTGCCAACGGCGGAACTCCGGGACGAAGGCATCGCCGGCCTTGCGCAGGGGGCGGGGGTCGAAGACGCGGCAGGCGGGGCAGCTCTCAAGGAAGGCGCAGTCGCCGGGGGTGAGGAAGGTGGGGGAGAAGCCGAGGGTGCGGTTGCCGGCGCCCATGAGGGCGGTGCCGAAGAGGCGGGCCTGGGTGCGGGTGGCGTGGTTGTGGGGGAGGCCGAGGCCGTGGCCGAGCTCGTGGGCCATGCCGCCGTACCAGGGCTTGAACTTCTCGCCGGCGGGGGTGCGCTGGCCGCAGTCCTTGTAGTCGAAGCCCTCGTAGTCGAGGGCGAAGCAGTATTTGCCGAGGCCGTAGAAGGGGACTTGGGGGTTGTCCTTGTCGGTGGGGATGATGATGAGAGTGCGGTCGGAGCGGTCAGGGCGGGGGTTGGCCTCAAGGTAGGCTTGGACTTCGGGGAGCGCGGCGCGCCAGCCCCCTTCGTAAGGATACCCGGCGAGCGCGCGGGAGCCGCGGACCTCTTCGAGGGCGACGAGGCCGGTGGCGGGGTCGATGGGCATCCGGAGGCGTGCGGGGGAGCCGTTGCGGGCGAGCTCGCGGTTGTAGAAGTCGCGCAGCTCCAGGAGGATTCTGCCGAGGCGCTCACGATAGGCGGGGAGGGGGCCGAAGTCGGTGGGCACGAGGTAGATGACGTTGAGCATAGGGCCGTCGGGCAACGGGGGCGGCGGCGGGGGCTGCGGCGCGGCGCAGGCCAGGGCGGGGATCAGGGCGAGCAGCGTGGCCAGGACAGTCAAGCGGCGCATGGTCATTCCTCTTTGGCAGGCTTGGGGTCGAGGGTGTGGCGGAGCAGCTCCTGGGTGCCATCCTTATAGATTAGGCGGAGCTGCGCCTGGGCGTGGGGGGTCTTGCCGGGGTGGATCTCGGCGAAGGGCATGAGCAGGTCGAAGGCGCCGTCGGGGGCGATGGGGACGACGAAGGACTCGGCGTCGTAGTTGTTGTTCACCCCGGCCCACTTGTCTTTGTCGTAGTAGGCGATGAGGGCGTGGAGGTCGTTAGGCGTGGGGACTTTGCCGCGGACGCGGACACCCTGCGGGGTCTTCTCGAAGGTGGCCTGGGTCTCGCGGAGGATGTGGCGGGAGGGCGTGGCGGGCTTGGGGTCGGCGCGGAAGACGTCGCAGACCTCCAGGATCTTGGCGGAGGCGGGGGTGAGGAAGGTGGGGGAGTCGCCAAGGGTGTAGTTGCCGTGGCCCATGAGGGCGGTGCCGCGGGCCTTCTCGTCGCTGCGCGTGGCGTGGTTGTGCGGCAGGCCAAAGGCGTGGCCGAACTCGTGGGCCATGCCGCCGAAGTACTTGGCGAACTTCTTGCCCTTGGGGTTCTTCGCCCCGAGATGGCGCACGTCCAGCTCCGAGAAGTCGATGGCGAAGCAATACGTGCCCAAGCCATAGTAGGGGCCGTACTCCTCGCCCTCGCAGGGCATGAGCACGAGCGTCTGCGGGGCGGATTTGAGGCCGGGGTTGGCGGCGAAGTAGGCCTCGACCTCCTTGCGGGCCTTCGCGCCGCCGCCCTGGCGCGGATAGCCCGTGTGCGGCTCCTTGCCGTGGACGGTGAAGATGCGGATCTGGTCGGGGCGCGCCGGGTCGGTCTGCAAACGCAGACGGGCGGGGGAGCCGTGGCGCGCGAGCTCGCCGTCGTAGAACTTCTGCATCGCCCGCAGCACGGCGTTCAGCCGCGCGTGGTAATTCTCGGAGGCCCGCAGATCGTTGGGGATGAAGTAGACGACGTTGGCGGCGGGTTGTCTGGCGGCGGCCGCGAGCCCCGCCAAACCGGCGGCAAGAAGGAGTGTGGCGAACGTTTTCATGCCCCTACGATACCGCAATCCCCCGCGCGCTTCAACCTTCCGCCCGCCCGTCCGACCCCCTGCGTCCCCCAGACCGCGCCCTCGCGGACGCCTTTTTTGGGGGAGTGGACGGTTTTCGCTTGCGGCGAGCGCGGGCGATTTGGCATACTATGGCACTCATTCACCCAGTGAATGGTTTGCGAACACAGTTGGCCTTGCGTCGGGTAGCGGGCGCGGGGCCTCGGAGATTGAAGAATGGTCAAGATCAGATTGCGTAAGACCGGGTGCAACCGCGTGGCGACCTTCCGCGTGGTGGCCTGCGATTCGCGCAGCCCGCGCGACGGGAAGTTCCTGGAAATCCTGGGGTGGTACGACCCCCGGAAGACGAGCGACAAGTGCGGCCTGAACCTGGAGCGCATCGCCTACTGGAAGAGCCAGGGCGCCCAGCTCTCGGAGACGGTGGCCTCGTTGGTCAAGCAGGCGCAGAAGGCCGCCGCGGCGACCGCCGAGGCGTAAGGCGCTCGGAGGCCCCGCGATGCCGCTGCGCATCGACGTGCTGACGGTCTTCCCGGGGATGCTTGAGGGCTTCTTCGGCGAGAGCATCATGCGGCGCGCGGCGGCGATGGGCGCGGCGGTGCTCCATGCGGTGGATCTGCGCGACTTCGCGCACGACGCCCGGGGCACGCTCGACGACCGCCCCTACGGCGGCGGCGCCGGGATGCTGATGAAGCCCGAGCCGCTCTTCGAGGCGGTGGAGAGCCTCCGACGCCCCGAGACACGCGTCATCGCCATGTCGCCCCAAGGCGAGCCGTTCCGCCAGGAAACGGCACGGCGCCTGGCCAAGGAACGCCACCTGCTCTTCCTCTGCGGCCACTACGAGGGCATCGACGAACGGGCCCTCGACCTGTTGGCGGATGAGCAGCTGAGCATCGGCGACTACGTGCTGACGAACGGCGCGTTGCCGGCTGCGGTGGTGGCGGACGCGGTGGTGCGCCTGTTGCCCGGCGTGCTGGGCGGCGGCGAGGAGGCCACGGCGCGCGAGTCCTTCGCGGGTGGCCTCTTGGAGCAGGCGCAGTACACCCGCCCCCCCACGTGGCGCGGCCAGTCCGTGCCCGAGGTGCTCCTGAACGGCGACCACGCCCAGATGGAACGGTGGCGCAGGGCTCAGATGCTTGACCGCACGGCCCGGCAACGCCCGGATTTGAGAACCAGATTGCATTGAAGGAACACGACAATGATCGCGAAAGCGCTTGAAAAAGTGAACGCCATGACGGCGGAAAAGAACCCCAAGAAGTGCCCCGAGCTGCAGGTGGGCGACATCGTGCGCGTCTCCGTGCGCATCAAGGAAGGCGACAAGGAGCGCATCCAGGTCTTCGCCGGCGACGTGATCGCCCGCGATGGCCGCGGCATCACGGAGACCTTCACGGTGCGCCGCATCTCCTTCGGCGTGGGCGTGGAGAAGGTCTTCCCCTTCGCCTCCCCCTCCATCGAGAAGATTGAGGTGACGGGCCACGCGAAGGTCCGCCGCGCGAAGCTCTACTACCTGCGCTCCCGCACGGGCAAGGCCGCCCGTCTGCGCGCGCTCTGAGGCCTGCTGGCCAAGGGAACGGCGGAACCGAAGGGGCGAACGCCCCTTCGGCGTCGTCGTTTTTGCGCCATGCCACGCGCGTTGGAGCTGTTTTTGGTCATCGTAACGGCGCCTCTCTGGGGGGCGGCGATGGGGCTTGTGGCCCTGGCGTTGCTGCCCGGGGGGCGGCCCATCCTCTTCCGTCAGACGCGGCCGGGGCTTGGGGGGCGTCCTTTCACCATCCTGAAGTTCCGCACGATGCGCCCAGGGCCGGAGCCGGACGCGGAGCGTATCACGCGCATGGGCCGGTTCCTGCGGGCGACGAGCCTCGATGAGTTGCCGGAGTTGGTGAACGTGCTTCGCGGCGAGATGGCCTTGGTGGGACCGCGGCCGCTTCTGATGGCCTATCTGGCGGAGTACACGCCCGAGGAGGCCCACCGCCACGACGTCCGCCCGGGCATCACGGGTTGGGCGCAGGTGCATGGGCGCAACGCCATCACGCGCGCCGAGAAGGTGCGCTATGATTTGGAGTATGTGGCGCGGCGCTCCACGGCGTTTGACTTTTACATTCTCTTTTTGACACTATTCCATCTTAAAGGGAACTGACCCCGAACGAAAGGAACTGACTCATGAAACGGTTGTTCGCGTTGTTGGCCACGATGGGCGCCTGTGCCCTCTTCGCGCAGGAGGAACTCTTCCGCCCCCAGAAGATCGAGTGGGGCGAAAAGCCCGTAACCTTCGAGCTGAACGAAAGGACCGGTCTGCTCCTGGCAAAGACGGAGTTCGCCGGCAAGCCTTGCACCTTCCTGGTGGACACGGGCGCCACCCACACCTCTTGGAACCTCTCCTTCATGCAGGAGAAACACCCCGAGATCGCGTTGCGCCAGGTTACAAACGTCGGGCAATCGAACGTCGATGCCGCGCTCCACGTCTTCGTGGTGCCGAGCCTGAAGGTGGGGGACACGACCTTCCGTCAGTTCCTGGGCATCGCCGTGCCGTTGGATCACCTGTCGAAGACGATGGGGACGGAGGTGGATGGCATTCTGGGCATGAGCGTGATGGGGCGGCGCCCCTTCCGCTTCTCCGCCAAGGATCGGACGCTCACCTGGCAGGCGGAGGCCACGCCGCCCGAGGGTGCCGTCGCCCTTGACGTGAAGAAGGATCTCGCCGACAACTGCATCCACCTGAACGCGCGGGTGGATGGGAGCAGCCAGACCTTCACGGCGCTCATCGACTCCGGCGCGAACATGACCTCGATGGATTCCAAGGTCTGGCCGGACTCCGGCGCCTCGACCACCATCGAGACCACGAACGTCAATACCATGAACTCCGCCCAGACCTTCAAGACCGGCGCGACGCGGACGCTCGTGCTTGGGGACTTCAAGACCCCCATCGCCAACCCCGTCCTGAAGGACATCCCCGACAGCATCGCCATCCTTGGCATCGGCACGCTGCGCAACTTCGACCTCTTCCTCGACGGCGCGGGCAAGCAGGCCTGGGCCATCCCCCACGCCACGAAGGCCGACGCACCGACGAGCCAACCCTGACGCAACGCGCACAGACGCGGGACGGGCTGGGGCGGCGAGACAATCGCCGCCCCAGCCCGTCTTAGGCGAACACACCGCGCAGGCTTGGGTGGCGCGAGGGCCACGAGGCACGGGGGTGCCACGCTCTCGGGCGACGATTCCCGCCAGATACAGTCGGGGGATTGACATTCTTTTGCCATTCTGGCAACATCCTTCAGCAACGGGGAAATCTCTTCCCCTCAGATTAGAAAGGAAAACCACTATGAAGCGTTGCTTAGTCGCGCTGTTGGCCTTGGGCGTGGCGTTCACGGTCTCCGCGCAGTCCGGTGGGGAGGAACTCTTCCTGCCCAAGAAGACGAAGATCGTCCAAGGCCCGATCCAGCTGAGCCGGAACGTAACCGGCGTGCTGACGGCCAAGGTCATGCTCAACGGCAAGCCCGTCAAGCTGATGGTGGACACCGGCGCCACCCACACCACCCTCGACAAGAACTACCTTCAGAAGCATTTCCCCAACCTGCGCATCCTGCCGATGAAGTTCTCCGGCGAGACCAACATCCAGGCCGCGCTCTCGTGCGCGAAGGTCGACAGCCTGAAGGTAGGCAAGAGCGAGTTCAACGACTTCTACGCCATCGTGATCCCGATGGAGCATTTCGTCGAATCGCTGGAGGGCGAGGAGGTGGCCGGCATCCTGGGCATGAACGTCTTGGCGCAGAAGCCCTTCCGCTTCTCCGTGCGCGACACGCGCCTGGCCTGGTTCAACGAGACCCCGGAGAACTCCCGCTCCATCGAACTGCCAGTCGCCCCCGCGGAGGGTTCGCGTATCTTCACGCTGAACGCGCAGCTCGAAGGCGCCTCCACGCCCTTCACGATCATCCTGGACTCCGGCGCCAACAACTCCATCCTCGACGCCAACGTCTGGGCGAACGCGAAGAGCGTCTCCGCCCGCACCGCCGACGTGAACGTGGACAAGGCCCGCGACTTCAAGCAGGGCACCGACTCGCGCACCCTCATCCTGGGCGAGCTCAAGATCCCCATGAACCAGCCCCTTCTGCGCTCCAACCAGCCCGCCCTCCTCGGCACGGACGTGATGCGCAACTTCGACATCATCGTCGACGGCGCGGTCCACCGCGTCTGGGCCCTCCCTCATCTGGACAAGGCCCCCGCCAAGCGGTAATCGACCTCTGTGCGGGGCCTTCCCGGCCCCGCACAACCCCAACAAGAGACCAAACATGAAAAAGACACTCGCGCTGTTTGCCCTGCTGACGGCCTTCGCCGTCTCCGCGCAGGACGCCCTCCTCAGCCCCCAGGTGGTCACCCCCGACCCCTCCCCCACCCCGCTCACCGTCGACGCCACGACCGGCCTCCTCTTCGTCAAGGTGGAGGTGAACGGCAAGCCCTGCTCCATGCTCCTGGACACCGGCGCCAGCCACACCATCTGGGACAAGGACTTCATCGAGAAGACCTTCCCTGACACGCCCCCGATCCAACTCGGCATGCATGGGCAGACGAACGTCCAAGCCACGATGACCGGTCTCATGGTCGAGAGCCTGAAGGTGGGCAAGACGGAGTTCAAGCAGTTCCTCGGCCTCGTCGTGCCCTTGGCGCACCTCAAGCAGCAGACGGGCAAGGACGTCGCCGGCATCCTGGGCATGAACGTGATGGGCACGGCGCCCTTCCGCCTCTCCTACAAGGACCGCACCGTCACCTGGTCGCAGACCGCCCCTGAGGTGACCGGCGCCAAGGCGTTGCCCGCCTCCCTCATCCCCACCACCAACTGCTTCAACGTCAACGTCGTCACCGACGAGGGCAAGACCATCCCCGCGCTCCTGGACGCGGGCGCCAACATGACGATCTTCACCCCCGGCAACTGGCCCACCGAAGGCTCCTCCGACTACCAGACCTTCAATGTCAACCAGGCCAACGCCGCCGCCACCTTCGGCAACGGCAAGGCCGGCACCCTGCGCCTCGGCGACCTCTCCGTCAAGGTCAAGCCCCTCGTGCAGGACGGCATGCCCAACCTCATCGGCGCCGACGTCATGAGGGGCTTCGACTTCATCGTCGACAGCAAGGCACAGAAACTCTGGGCCATCCCCCACGCCCCGCAGGACGCCGCCCCCGCCCCCGCCGCGAAGGCCGACGCGCCCAAGGCCGAAGCCCAGCAACAGCAGCAGAAGGCCCTCGCGCCGACAAGCCAACGCTGACCCATGACACACGCAGGGTTCGCGCTCGCGGCGCCTTTCTTCCTCTGGCTGGGCGGCATCGCGCTCACGCTCCTGCCGCTGGGCTTCTATGCCCCAGCCTATATCTATGCGGGGAAGACGGCGCTCTGCGCGGCCCTCGCCCTGGCGCTCCGGCCCTGGCGCTTCGCCAATTGCGCCGGGCGCCGGGGCGACCTTGTCTTGGGCGCGCTGGTCGGCCTGGCGGTCTACGCCCTCTGGGCGCTCCCCGAGAGCACGCCCTGGCCGGCGGTGACGGAGTGGTACCGCCGTTGGTTGGTGATGATGCCCGGCACGCTCCCGGACTACAGCGCCTCGTGGTGCTATGCTTGGGGGCACAGCCCCACGCTCGCGATTGCCAAGCTCATCGGCTCGGCCTTCGTCATCGCGCCCATCGAGGAGTTCTTCTTCCGCGGTCTCCTCATGCGCTGGCTGACGCAGCGCGACTGGCAGGGGCTCCCCCTCGCCGCCGTCTCGCGCCACGCCTTCTGGGCCACCGCCCTCGTCTTCGCCTTCGAGCACGACCGCTTCGTGGGCGGCCTCCTCGCCGGTCTGGCCTACGGCGGCCTCGCCGTCCGCACCAACAGCCTCCGCGCGCCGATCGTGGCGCACGTGGTCACCAACCTCCTCCTCGGCCTCCATGTGCTCCTCCTCGACGCCTATGGCTTCTGGTAAGCCACTCCCCCTCCTTCTCGCCCTCGCCGCGGCCCTCCTCCTCGCCGGATGCGCGGGCACCAAGGCCACGACTGTCTATCGCCTCGGCCCCGACGACTGGATGGAGGCCAACGCCATCCGCGCCCCCTTCGCGCCGGACGCCGATGCCCTCGCCTGGACCGACGCCCACGCGCTCGCCCAGGCCGACCCGCAGGCGGTGCTGGAGGCCCTGACGCGCGACGGCCGCGACCCCGCCTATCGCGACGAACTCGCCAAGGCCGTGGGGGCCAGACGCACCGTGGATTGGGACTGGCTCCTAGAGCGGGCCGTGGCCTACGACCACCGCGCCGTCGGCCGCCTCGCCGTCTCGGGCGGTGCCAATCCCAACCGCCGCATCCGCCTGGAGTGGCACCCCATCGAGGAGAAGAACGGCGCCCTCGCCAACGCCCTCGCCGAGGCCGGCCTGGACGCCCTTGGCCGGGCCGCCACGCCCCTTTACCTCGCCGGCGCCGGCGGCAACGCCCGCGCCCAATGGTTCCTTCTTGAGGTCGGCGCAGACCCCAACCAAGGTGCGTCCCCGCCCATCCTCGCCCCCATCACGCAGGGCGACCTCCCCCTCGTCCAACGCTACGTGGCGTGCGGCGCCGACCTCACCGCCGTGCCGATGGCCGGTAACGCCGCCTCCCCCGAAATCGCCGACTGGCTGGTCGCCCACGGCGCACGCCTGCGCCCCACGGCCACCACCTTCTCCCCCCTTCAGACCGCCATCCTCCAAGGCAACCGCCCCGTCGCCCGACTTCTCCTGCGCCACGAGCTCCCCAACAACCCGTTGCCCGTCAACGACACCTTCCCCCGCGCCACCACCCTCACCCTCGCCGCCGCCAAACTCCCCGAACTGGTGCCGGATCTGCTCGACGCCGGCGCCAACCCCTTCGCCAACGCCAACCAAGCCTTCCTCACCGCCAAGACGCTCCTCCTCCTTGGCGAGATCGACCGTTTCCGCGCCCTCGGCTTTCCCCCCGACCTCACCCTTCCCCCAACGCAATCGGCCGACGCCGACCACGCCACCGACGCCGCCCCGATGCCTCTGCTCGGCGCGCTCTTGGAGCAGGCACTCATCGACCTCCGCCACGCCCCCGAGGCGAGCCAACGCGCCATCGCCGCCGCCAATCATCTCCTTGACCTCGGCGCCGACCCCAACCACCCCGTCTTCGCCAGCAGCATCACCTACCGCGATGGCGTCTGGAAGGCCGACAACACCTCCCTCCGCGATCTCTTCGCCAAACGCCTGAACCGCGCCCGCGAACAATTCCCCACCCCCACCCCAGCCCAGGCCGACGCGCTCTTCGCCTGCCAAGTACTCGCCCGCCGCATGGCCGCCGCCACCCAATGGCGCCCGGGGAAATAGAAGGGGCGGAAACACCAAGGGTTCGGATGAGGGGCACGCCCCCCAACAAAAAGTAAGGCTCCCGGCCTCCCCGAGGATCAGCGGCTGATCCACCCTGAGTCAGGGGCTGATCCACCCCGACTCAGCCGCCGATCCAAAGTTATCAACAACCCCACCTCCCCGATGGGCCCTGCGGGAACCGCTACGGCAAGCGGTACAAAACGCACAACGCCGCTTGGCAGTTCCCACTTCCCTTGCTTTCCCCGGGCATGACTGACCGCCACGTGTGCGGGCGTTGGTGTATAATGGCGGCATGAGTGAGAGCAATGGCGGGGCGTATGCGCAGGTGGCGGTTGAGCAGGTGCCCGACCGTCTGTTCACCTATGCCGTGCCGCCAGGGCTGGAGGTGCGCGTGGGAATGCGTGTTACAGTGCCGTGGCGGCAGATTCTGCGCCAGGGTTATGTGATCTCCCTCTCCGATGTGTGCCCGGCCTTGCCGGGGCGAGGGGCAAAGACGGACGCGGATCTCTTCGGTGAGGCGCCGCCGCCGCGCGTGAAGGCCATCGCCGAGGCCCCCGACCCACTGCCCTACTTCACGGAGACGACCCTGCGGCTGTTGCGCTGGATGGCGGCCTATTACGACGTGGGCTTCACCCTCGCCCTGCGCAGCGCGTTGCCCGCGCCGGTGCGCGAGGGAGGGAGCCGCGCGCGCGAGCTCCTCACCGTCGCCCCCATCCTCCCCCCGCCCCCCCACCGGCCCCCCCTCTCCAAACGCCAGAAGGCGCTTTATGAGGACATCGTGCGCGTGGATGGCGGCCTCCTGGCGCCCCTCTGCAAGGAACTTTCCACCACGCTGCAGACGCTCCGCCGCTTGGCCGCGATGGGCTACATCGCCGTGGAACGCCGTGAGGCACCGCGCAATCCTTTGGCCGGGCGGCGCATCCTGCCAACCAAGCCGCTCCCCCTGACGGAGGCGCAGGCGGCCGCCTTGAGGGTTATCCTTGCGGAGCGGCGGCCCACGTTGCTTTTCGGGGTGACGGGGTCGGGCAAGACGGAAGTCTACATGCAGGCCATCGCGCAGACCTTGGCGGAGGGACGCGGGGCCATCGTGCTGGTGCCGGAGATCGCGCTCACGCCGCAGACGGTCAATCGCTTCGCCGCGCGCTTCGGACAGCAGGTGGCCGTGTTGCACTCGGCACTGGGCGACGGGGAACGGCACGACGAGTGGCACCGCATCCGGCGCGGTGAGGCTCGGGTGGTGGTGGGGCCGCGCTCGGCGGTCTTCGCCCCCGTCAACCCGTTGGGCCTCCTAATCGTGGACGAGGAGCACGACTCCGGCTACAAGCAGGACGAGTCGCCGCGTTATTCCGCGCGCGATGTGGCCGTCATGCGCGCCAACCTGGAGGGCGCGCGGTGCGTCCTCGGCTCCGCCACACCCTCCCTGGAGAGTTGGCGCAACGCCACGGAACTGGGGAAATACGCCCTTGTCCGACTTCCCGGGCGCGTCGGCGGCGCCACGCTCCCGGATGTCGCCATCGTGGATTTGCGCGAGGCCGTCCGCCCCGGGCAAGGCGCCCCCATCTTCTCCGAGCCGCTCATCGACGCGCTCAAATCCTGTCTGGAGCGCGGCGAGCAGGCCATCCTCTTCCTCAACCGCCGCGGCTACGCGCCCACCTACCAATGCGGCGCCTGCGGCGAGCCCATCGCCTGCCCCCATTGCTCCGCCCGGATGACCTACCACGCGAAGGACGACACCCTGCGCTGCCACCTCTGCGGCGCCTGGCAACGCCCCCCCGCCGCCTGCCCGCGCTGTGGCGCGCCCCTCTTCAAGCCCCTTGGCGTCGGCACCCAGCGCGTCGAGGCCGCCCTCGGGGCCATCCTCCCGCGTGCCCGCGTCATCCGCATGGACGCCGACAGCACCGGACGCCGCCACAGCCACGACGAGCTCCTCTCCGCTTTCCGCGCCAAGGAGGCCGACATCCTCCTTGGCACGCAGATGATCGCCAAGGGGCTCGACTTCCCGAACGTCACGCTCGTGGGCATCCTCGCCGCCGACCGTTCCCTCAACATCCCTTATGACTTCCGCGCCCCCGAGCGCACCTTCCAGCTCATCGCCCAAGTCTCCGGGCGCGCCGGGCGCGGCGCGTTGCCCGGGCGCGTCATCGTCCAGACCCTCCAGCCCGAACACCCCGCCATCCGCGCGGCGTGCGACTGCGCCTACGAACGCTTCGCCGCCGAGGAGTTGGAGGCCCGCCGCGACGCCGGTCTGCCGCCCTATGCCAAACTCGCCTGCGTCACCTTCGTCGGCCCCGACCCCGAGGCCGTCCGCCGTGCCGCTGAGACCGCCGCCCGCCGCCTCGCCGCCTGCCGCGGGTTGGAGGCGCTCCCCGCCATGCCCGCCCCCTTGGAACGGAAGGAAGACCGCTGGCGGTGGCAGATCCTCGTCAAGGCACCCTCCTCCAAGGCCATCGTCGCCGCCTGCGACCACGTGATCCCCCGCGACACGCGCGTCTCCGACGACCTCCGCGTGCTGGTGGACGTCGACGCGCTCTTTCTGGCGTAATGGGCCAAGGGCGTCAGCGCGTCGCGTTGCCCTGGCCTGCGCCAGAGAGCCTCATGCGCAGAAGCGGATAGGGCTTGCCTTGGTCATCGTAAGGCACCCTGTCATAGACGCGAAAGCCCATGTGCTCATAAAATCCCCTGGCCTGCGGATTCTGCTCATTCACCGCCACCTGCGTGACGGCATGGCGGCGGATGCCGTGCAGAATCAGACGTTTCCCCACGCCTTTGCCCCTCGCCTCCGGGGCGACGAAAAGCATCTCCAACGAATCCCCCGCGATGCCCATGAAGGCCACGGGGCGCCCCTCATCATCCTCCGCAACGATCAGGCAGGGAACGCCCCCCAGCGCCTGGGGGACGTAAGCCTTGATACGCGCGATCTCGCTTTCCGAAAGGAAGTGGTGGGTGGCCCGCACCGAGGCCTCCCACACCGCCACCAACCGCCCCATCAGCTCAGGCGTCCGCTCCGCGACCTCGACCTCAACCACGTCCATCTTTCCCCTCTTTCCCATCCCGCCCCTCGCCCTCCCTGCAATGGCAGGATGGGAACCCGGCGGGAACCATTGCAGGCGCGCCGCCCAGCGGCGCACTTCGATTCCATTGTACCACACCCCAAGCGGGAAATTACGCAAACTCAGCGCTTTGGGGAAAGAAACGCGGAGAGGAAGCATTTGAGAGGATCAAGGGCCGGGGAGTCCCAGTTCCACATGGACTTATCCGCGAAGGTGGATTCGTAGAGTTGATTTCGGGTGGCGGCCTGTTTCTCGAAACGGGCCGCGTATTGACCAATGGCGTGCTTGAGGGTGGGCTGATAGTACGCGCCGTGCGTTTTGACGCAATCACGATAAGCGCCCCAACACCCATCAATGAAAGTTCGCCTACGAACCTCCGGGATGAGGTCCAACAGGAGCGTCTCAAGCGTGCCGTCGCTTTGGTTGTCCGGAAAGAGGAAGATGTCTGGCTGCGGGGAAGCCTTCACACACAGCTCGCGAAGCTTGGCAAGGCGCGCGGCATGGCCGCCGAAATTACAGGGGGTGCCGAACGATGTTGTAGGCGCGTCGGCATCGAAGAGAAAGGCAGAGGCCTGGATATTGACGGTGGCCCCCTCAAGCGTACGGCTCTCAAGCACCATTTTATAGGAACCGACCTTCTCCCATCCTCTGACAATGGTGATGATTAAAACCCGGCCATTCGTCAAGCGAACATATTGGAAGGGGACTTTTTCGGAATCTGCTTTTTGCCACGTCTTGGAATTAGCCGGCGAAAGAGGGAATGGGAGGCTGGGCATATGGGCCAAAAGCGTCTTCAGAAAGTTGCTATCGGTCTCGCCTTCAACAAGGATTTGGATGGCCTCCATCAGCGCACCTCCAAGCCAAGCTCAAGCGCCGAGGTGAGGTCGGTGAGGTCAAAGGCGTAGGGGCGGATGGCGTCTCCCTCGCGGGAGAGGACGATGTAGGCGAAATCCTGGGGCGGGATGGCGTCGGGGTGGGCTTTGTGGACGGCGGCGATGGCGTTGAGGAGGTCGAGATGGTGAGATGTCGCGATGATTTGGACGTCCCACTCCTGTGCGCAGCGAATGAGGGTTTGCCAGACTGCGGCTTGCGCGGAATTGTGCAGGCCGTTATCAATCTCGTCGATGCACACGCACCCGCCCCGGCAAACCCAGAGCGCAGATAAAATCGCAATCAAGCGTCTCACACCATCGCCCATGATTTGGATAGGGAGCAGACGTGGGACATCTTTCAAGCCAACCATCACTTTGTCTTCAATCAGCTGAAGTGTCTGAATGCGTGAATCAAGCGCCTTGAGTGCATCTACGAGCACGTATTCGGAACGCTGCAGGATGACTTCTACAAGGAAAGAAGTACTGAAGTCAAAGCGTTGGGCCGAGACAAGAGCAAAGGCTGGTTCAGTTAGTGTTTGCGTCGCGGTTGGTGCGGTATGGAAGCGCAAAAGCCATTCGTCTCCTCCTGGTTCTTCGGTGAAGTCCAACGTGCCAAAGGCCTTGGGTGCGTTTGGTGGGTAATCGTGAAAGGTCTGTTCGAGCCTGTAGCGCGGCTCAGGCGTGGTTGCGGCATTGTTTTTTGGGGTGATGAAGGTAGATTGCTTCTCTGTCACTCGGGTGATGGTCACATCACGCGTCATGCCGGAGACATCGGAGGCTTGAATCGTGAGAGGCTTGGTTGGATTGTTGAAGAGAACGTCTAAATCTGCCACACGCTGGGTGTCGAGTTGGCGCCTTGCGTTGAGCAGTGGCCCGATTTGCGTGGTTCGGCGGTTGGCCAAGAGAGCCAAAGCTTCTAACAACGAGGTTTTCCCGCAGTTGTTGCGGCCGACGATGAGGGTCACGCGAGCCAAGCGGTTGCACGTGAAGGATTGAATCCCGCGGAAGTTCTCGATGGAGACGGTGGTGAAGGTCATGGCAACGGGAAGTGTAGCAAACTTATGCGGTGCGCACACGATGCGGAATCGGCCGTTGCCGTTTGGCGGATGGCGTGGAAGGATGGGGCAAAACGAAGGGCGCCCCCGCGTGGGCGGGGGCGCCCTTGGCGTTACCTGACGGGGGCGTTACTTGGCGACGATGTTGACAAGTTTGCCGGGGACGACGATGACTTTGGCGATGGTGAGGCCGGCGGTGTGCTTTTGGACTTCGGGGGCTTCGCGGGCGGCGGCTTCGAGAGCGGCGCGGTCGAGGCCGGCGGGGAGGGTGATTTTGCCGCGCATCTTGCCGTTGACCTGGAGGATGATCTCGAGGGCGTCTTCCTTGAGGGCTTCGGGGTTGACGGCGGGCCAGCCGGCGTCGAGGATGGAGCCTTGGCCGCCGAACTCGGACCAGATTTCTTCCGCGATGTGGGGGGTGAAGGGGGCCATCATGCGGGCGATGGTGAGGATGGTCTCGCGGAGGAGGGCCTTGGCGGCGGGGGTGGACTCGGGGCCGATCTTGGCCTTGTCAAAGGCGTTCATGAGCTCCATGAGCTGAGCAATGGCGGTGTTGAAGCGGAAGCCATGCTCGATGGCGTCGGTGACGCCTTGGAGGGTCTGATGGAGTTTGCGCCAGAGGGCACGCTGGGCGGGATCGAGAGCGGCGCCGTCGATAGGCTGGTCGCTCTCGGGGACGATAGGTTTGGCGTCGTAGGCCTTTTTCCAGAGGCGGCAGAGGAAGCGGTAGGGGCCCTGGATGGCGGTGTCCTGCCACTCGGCGTCGAGTTCGGGGGGGCCGATGAAGAGGGTGTAGAGACGGACGGTGTCGGCGCCGTAGGCCTCGATGAGCTCGTCGGGGGAGACGACGTTGCCGACGGATTTGGACATCTTCTTGAGGACGCCCTGGTCGTCGCGCTTGCAGATCATGCCTTGGGTGAAGAGCGCCTTGAAGGGTTCAACGCAATCGAGCGCACCGGCATCATTGAGGATTTTGACGACGAAGCGGGAGTAGAGGAGGTGGAGGACGGCGTGCTCGACACCGCCGATGTATTGGTCGACGGGCATCCACTTGTCGGCGAGGGCTTTGTCGAAGGGGGCGTCGGCATTGCGTGCGTCGATGTAGCGGATGAAGTACCAGCAGGAGCAGAGCCATTGCGCGAGGGTGTCGGTCTCGCGTTTGGCGGGGGCGCCGCACTTGGGGCAGGTGGTGTTGATGAAGCCCTCGTGGCGGGCGAGTGGGTTGCCTTGGTCGCTCTTGAAGTCGACGTCGTCGGGGAGGCGAACGGGGAGCTGATCCTCGGGGACGGGGACGGCGCCGCAGTGGGGGCAGTGGACGATGGGGATGGGAGCGCCCCAGTAGCGTTGGCGGGCGACGTTCCAGTCGCGGATGCGGAAGTTGGTGGTGGCCTGGGCGAAGCCGCGCTCGGCGCCGTATTGGGTGATGGCTTGGATGGCCTGGCGGTTGGGCATGCCGTCGAAGGCGCCGGAGTTGACGAGGGTGCCATCGTCGACGTAGGCGCCGGCCATGTCTTCGGAGCGGAGGGAGCCTTCGGGGTTTTGGATGACGAGCTTCTTGGGGATGGCGTACTTGGCGGCGAAGTCCCAGTCGCGCTGGTCGTGGGTGGGGACAGCCATGACGATGCCGGTGCCGGAGTCGGAGACGACGTAGTTGGTGACCCAGAGCTGGATGTCTTTGTCGCCGTTGTAGGGGTTGGTGACGTGGAAGCCGGTGAAGACGCCTTCCTTGGCGAGGGCGTCGGAGAAGCGCTCGGCGGCGGGGATGTTGGCGAGTTTCTCGCGGAAAGCGTTGACCTCGGCCTCGCGGGGGGAGCCAGGGAGGAGCTTCTTCAGGAGGGGGTGGTCGGGGGCGATGGCCATGAAGGTGACGCCAAAGATGGTGTCGGGCCGGGTGGTGTAGACGGGGCAGTCGTCGCCGGTCTCGGTAACCTTGAAGGTAACCTTGGCTCCCTGGGATTTGCCAATCCAGTTGGCCTGCATCTGGCGGACTTTCTCGGGCCAGCCTTCGAGGAGGTCGAGGTCTTTGAGAAGGCGGTCAGCGTATTGGGTGATACGGAAGAACCATTGCTTGAGGTTCTTCTTCTCGACAGGACGTCCGCAACGGACGCAGTGTCCGTCGGCCGTAACCTCCTCGTTGGCGAGGTTGGTGCAGAGGGGGCACCAGTTGACGGGGGCTTCCTTCTGGTAGGCCACGCCGAGCTTGTAGGCCTGGAGGAAGACCCATTGCGTCCACTTGTAGTAGTCGGGGTGGCATGTGGCGATCTCACGGTCCCAGTCGTAGCCAACACCCCAGCTACGCACCTGGCGCTTCATCTCGCGGATGTTTTCAATCGTCCACTTGTGGGGATGGACGTGGAACTTCTTGGCGGCGTTCTCGGCGGGGAGGCCGAAGCTGTCCCAGCCCATGGGGGAGAGAACGTTGAAGCCAAGCATCTTCTTGTAACGGGTGATGACGTCGCCCATGATGTAGTTGCGGCCATGGCCCACGTGCATGTGGCCGCTGGGATAAGGGAACATCGTCAGGCAATAGAACTTCGGGCGGCTGTCGTCGCGCGTGTCGCACTTGAACGTGCCGTGCTCATCCCAATACTTCTGCCACTTGGGTTCGATTGCGTGAAAAGGGTATTTCTCTTCCATTGTCGGGGCCTTCCTTGCGTAAGACGCCCGCAAGTATACCACAAAACGCCTATCATCGCCTTGCCTCCGCCCCAAGATGCGTGATGTGTCATAGTAAATTGCACCGAAGCGAAAGTCGCTATGCTTCCTATGCGTCAAATGCGATTGCACCGAAGGAGGCGACATGGGCCACGCTTT
>CASEMS010000011.1:14981-59726 GCA_949288955.1 uncultured Lentisphaeraceae bacterium | reverse complement strand
CCCGCCGCCCCCACCCTCGCGGGCTGGCCCTTCCGCGCCACCCCCGGCAAAGCCGTCACCCTCGCCCTCCCCGGCGGCGACCTCACCTTCCGCCAGATCCCCGCCGGCGCCTTCGTCATGGGCGACCCACAGGGCCTCCCCGACGAGACCCCGCACATCGCCCGCGTCGAAAAGCCCTTCCTCATGGCCGAGGTCGAGCTCCCCCTCCGCAACCTCCGCGCCTGGAAGCCCGACCACTACAACGGCTACGCCGACTGGCTCGGCAAAGACCACACCGCCCCCGGCGCCAGCCTCATGGACGACCCCGCCCTCCCCGCCGTCCGCCTCTCCTGGCAGGAAGCCCAGGCCTACTGCCACTGGCTCTCCCAACAGACCGGCCGCCGCTTCCGCCTCCCCACCGAGACCGAATGGGAATGGGCCTGCCGCGCCGGCACCGCCACCCCCCTCCCCTGGGGCGGCGAGGACGACGACTTCGCCCCCCACGCCAACCTCGCCGACAAGGCCCTCGACAAACTCCCCCACCAACGCCAGACCCTCCACTATTACCTCCGCGACATGCGCCGCGACGACGGCCAGACCGTCCTCGGCCCCGTCGGCCGATACCGGCCCAACGCCTTCGGCCTCAAGGACATGGTCGGCAACGCCGCCGAGTGGACCGCCTCCCCCTACCGCCCCTACCCCGCCGACGCCTCCGCCCCCAAGCCCGGCGAGGAGGTCGTCTGCCGCGGCGGCGCCTGGGACCTCCTCCCCCGCTTCGCCCGCTCCGCCATCCGCACCCCCTATCCGCAGTGGCAGCGCGTCCACAACGTCACCCTCCGCCTCGTCTGCGACGAGTGAGAGGGGGGAGGTTGGAGGCTTGGAAGTTTGGAGGCTTGGAGGCTTGGCCCTCCACCTCCGCCGCCAACGCTCGGAGACTCAGCCGCTGACCCGAGGTGGATCAGCCGCCGATCCAAGGAGACTTGGCGGCTGACCCGAAGAGACTCAGCCGCTAGTCCGAGGTGGATCAGCCGCCGAGACGGCCCTTCCCTGCGCGAAGCTAAAGGCGGGGCGGCCGAGGGGCGTCAGGGATGAGGGGCGCGCGGGGATTCGAGGCGGGCGCGGAGGGCGTCGAGGAGGGATTCGGGGGTGGAGGCGCCGGAGGTGAGGGCGAGGGTGCGCACGCCGGAGAGGTCAAGGCCGTCAAGCTCGTCGGGGGAGGCGATGAGGGTGGCGGGGCAGCCGGCGGATTGGGCGACCTCGGCAAGGCGCTTGGAGTTGGATGAGGTGCGGGAGCCGAGGACGAGGAAGCGGTCGGCCTGGGAGGCGAGGGCGCGGACGGCGTCCTGCCGCTCCTGGGTGGCGGTGCAGATGTCGCGCCGGTCGGGGAGCTGGGGGGTGAGGCCCAGGGCGCGGAGGTCGGCGAGGCGGGCCTCGACCATGTCTTGGCTGACGGTCGTCTGGCTGAGGACGGCGACCTCGCGGGCGGCGGGGAAATCGGCGCGGAGCGCGGCGGCGTCGGCCTGGGTCTCGACGACGCGGATGCGCGCGGGGGCCTCGCCGAGGACGCCGACGACCTCGTCGTGGCCTTTGTGCCCGACGAGCGCGATGGGGAGCCCGCGCCGGGCGAAGGTGAGGGCCTCGCGGTGGACTTTGGCGACGAAGGGGCAGGTGGCGTCGATGACCCGGAGGCCGCGGGCGCGAGCCTGGGCGCGGACGGCGGGGCTGACGCCGTGGGCGGAGAAGAGGACGCGCGCGCCCTCGGGGACGTCGGCAAGGTCGTCGACGAAGCGGGCGCCCCGCGCCCGAAGGCCGGCGACGACGTGCTCGTTGTGGACGAGCTGGTGATAGCACCAGAGCGTCTCGCCGGGGTTCGCGGCGAGGGCGTCATCGGCGATGCGCAGGGCGCGGGCGACGCCTGAGCAGAGGCCGTGGGGCTGGGCGACGAGGAGTCTCATCAGCGGACGCCGAGGACGTCGGCGAGTTGTTCGAGGAGGAGGGGGAGGAGCTGCTTCTTGCGGGACATGATGCCTTTGCAGAGGAAGACGTTGCCGCCGCCGAGGCGGGGGAAGGGGATCTTGGCGAGGAAGCGGGGCTCGCCGGCGACGAGGAGGACGGAGTTGAGTGCGGTGATGTCGGTGACCATGAGGGCGGCGAAGAAGAGCCGCTGGGCCTTGGTCTGGGTTTCGAGGGCGTCGAGGAGCTCGGGGATGCGGGGGCGGAGCTCGTCGGTGGTGCCGGTCTCGATCTGGGCGACGGTGAAGGCGACGCCGAGCTCGTCGTAGCGCTTGGCGTCCATGCCGAGGATGCGGTCGGTGGGGAGGTCGGTGAGGCGGGAGGCGTGGGAGAAGATGTCGTGGGCGAGGTCGGCGACCTCGATGTTGAGGAGGCCGGCGAGGTACTCGGCCATGTCGCGGTCGACGTCGGTGGCGGTGGGGGAGCGGAGGGCGAGGGTGTCGGTGATGATGGCGGAGAGGAGGAGCCCGGCGATGGCGGGGGTGAGGGTGGCCTTGCGCTCCTGGTAGAGGCAGGCGACGACGGTGGCGGTGGAGCCGACGGTGCGGTTGATGAAGTCGATGGGGTCGTGCGTGGGGAAGTTGCCGAGCTTGTGGTGGTCGATGATCTCGACGACGCGGAATTGGTCGAGGCCCTCGACGGCGAGGGAGAGCTCGTTGTGGTCGACCATGATGACGTCGACGTTCGGCTGGCGGTAGAGGTCGCGCTCGTTGATGACGCCTACGACGCAGTCGGCGGCGTCCACGACGGGGAGGGAGCGGGCGGGGGAGGCCTGGACGGCGGGGAGGACGTCGCGCACGAGGTCGTCGGCGCGGACGGCTTGGACGGCGGCGGCGCTGAGGGAGCCGACGGGCATGGAGTAGAGCGTGAGGTAGACGGTGGAGGCGATGTCGTAGGGGGAGATGAGGACGGAGATGCGGGCGTCGGCGGCGCGCTGGAAGATGTCCTTGGAGAGGGTCTGGCCGTTGGCGAGGATGATGGCGCGGATCTTGTGGTCGACGCAGAGGTTGAGGATGGAGGCGCGGTTCTCGACGATGGCGATGGCGTTGGTGGGGAGCTCGGTCTTGAGGGCCTGCTCGAAGGTGGCGGCGGTGGAGCCGGCGACGAGGAGGCGGCTCTTGACGACGGTGTCGGCGTCGAAGGTGAGGAGGGGCTGGGCGCGGAGGGTGCGGGCCAGGAGGCTGACGCTGGTGGGGATGATGGCCTTGCGGTGGGGGTCGGCCTTGTGGACGATGTTCTCGGTGAAGGTGTTGTGGGTGAGGTAGGCCCGGTAGCGGCCGTCCTTCCCGACCACGGGGATGGCCTGGAGGCGGTGCTTGTCCATGAGCGCAAGCGCGTCCCAGAGAGCGGTGTCGGCGGAGACGGTGATGGGGGCGCCCTCGGTCATGCAGTGAATGACCTTGGGGAGCATGTCGGGGATGAACTCGGGGGCCTCGACGCCGAAGCGGCGGAGGATGTACTCGGTCTGCGGGGTGAGGCGGCCGGCGCGGGCGGGCACGCAGCGGAGCCAGCCCTGTTGGCGCTTGAGCTCGGCGTAGGCGATGGCCGAGACGATGGAGTCGGTGTCGGGGTTGCGGTGGCCGATGACGATGGTCTTGCGGAGGTGTTCGCTCATGGGGCGCCTCGTTTGGGGTGGGTCAGCCGCGGCTGAAGGCGGCGGGGGGCTTGGCGGCGGGGGCGGGCGGCGTGACGAAGCGATCGCCGGGGGCGAGCGCGCGCCCGCAGAGCCAGGCGGCCACGTCCATCGGCTTGCCGCCCTCGGGCTGGACGCGCAGGAGGCGGAGGGCGCCGTCGGCGGTGCGCACGACCACGCCGGCCTTGTCGGCGGCGAGGACGGTGCCGGGGGCGACGCGTTCCTGCTCGATGGTAACGGGCTCGGCGCGGGCGGCGAGGATCTTGAGCATCTTGCCGGCCTCGCGGGCGCCTTGGGGCATATAGGTGAAGCACGAGGGCCACGGCGTGTACGCGCGGAGTTTGCGGAGGCTGAGCGCGGTGGGGTCGGTCCAATGCAGGAGGCCGTCGGTCTTGCGGATCTTGTAAGCCATCGAGACCTGGGCGGGATCCTGCGGCGTGGCGCGCACCTTGAAGTAGGCCCACTGGGGGAGGATGCGGGCCAACAGGTCGCCGCCAAGGTCGGCGAGGCGGTCGTGGAGGGATTCGAGGGTGTCGTCCTCGTAGATGGGGGTCTCCACCTCGTCGAGGATGGGGCCGGAATCCATGCCCTCGTCCATGAGCATGGCGGTGGCGCCGGTAACCTTGTCGCCGTGGAGAAGGGCGGCATGGATGGGGGAGGCGCCGCGATAACGGGGGAGGAGGGAGAGGTGAATGTTGATGCAGCCGAGGGTGGGGATGTCCAGCAGGCGGCGGGAGAGGAATTGGCCGTAGGCGACGACGACGATGACATCGGGCAACCAGGCGGCGATCTGCGCGAGGCTTTCGGGGGTGTTCACCCGCTCGGGGGTGAGGCAGGGGATGCCCACCGCGTCCACGAAGGCCTTGCAGGCGCAGGGGCGCAGTTTCTTGCTGCGTCCGGCGGGCTTGTCGGGCTGGGTGACGCACCCGACCACCTGCACCGTGTCGCGCTCGCGCGTCAGACGCTCAAGCATCGTGGCCGAGAGGTCGGCCGAACCCATGAAGACCACGCGAATCATGGCACCGCTCCTTTCCGCGGCCCGAAACGCCGCACCAGGCGCAGGAAGACCTCCGTCACCGCGGGATCCCCCTCGATCAGAGGCGTGGCGCCATACTGCACCGCCGTGCGCATACAGTCGTAGGCCTGGGCCTCGTTCCCTATCCCATAGTAGTAAAGCGCCACGCCCAGCCAGACGCGCCCGGACTGCGGGAAGCGCCGTAGCGCCTCCTGGAAGAGTCCGAGCGCCAAGGCGTCCTCGCCGTAGGTCTGCGCCAGGCCGCCGCACGCCACCAGCTCCGTCTCGGAGAGGGTGGGCCAGACGGCCTGGGGCACGCGCCGCAAGAGGGTCATGGCCGCCTCCGCGCGCCCCAACCGCTGGAGGGCGACGCAGCCATCGCGCGCGTCCCCCGCCGTCAGATCCGCCGCGGCCGCCACCTGCCCCCAATAATCGGCCGCCTGATCGTTCAAGGCCAAGTCCTCGCAGGCACGGGCCAAGGCGCAGACATCGGCGGTGGTGGCGGTCTTGGCGCGGATCTTGGCCGTGAGCGCCTCGAAACGGGCGTTCGCCTCCGCCAACGTGACCAGCCGCCGCTCCAGGTATTCGGCCTTGGCGTTGCGCGGGTCGGCGCGGCGATAGGCGCGCAAGAGGCGCAGGGCGTCGTCGAAGCGGTAGGTGGGGATGAGGCTTTCGCGGATGGCGCTGAAGATGACCTCGGGCGAGATGGGATAGAGCACCGAGGCCTCCTGGTAGGCGCACTCGGCCATCTGCGGCAAGCCATTGCGCGCATAGACCCCCGCCAAGGCCGAGCGCAGCTTGGAGAAACTCTTCTGCGCCGCGAAGTCCCGCCGGTAAGCCGTGCGCGTCGCCAAGCGGCGCGTCATCCAATCCCAGAAATCCCCGTCGCGCGGCGCGAGCGCCTCCAGATCGCGCCCCGAGCGGCGCAGACGCATGGCCAGCCCCGCCGGCTCCAGGAAGACGTCCATCCACGGCACGGGATAGCTCTCCTCCACATAGAAGGCATGGGCGGGGTTGCGGTCGAAGATGCGCCGCGCCAGATCGGCGTTGATGTCCATCACGGCCGCGGCGCCGGAGATCTGCATCCGGCCATTGACCTCGGTGATGGCGCCGCGGGTGGTGCGCTTGCCCGACTGCACCGCCTCCACGTAATCGGTGAAGGCCGTGCGCACATCGTCCGCCGAGGGCACCCAGATGCGGTCGCCGTAGAGGTCGCGCTCGACGTTCATGTAGGTGGGATCGGCCAAGGCGTTCTGCGTCAGCACGTAAAGGTCTGGGCGGAAACCGACGGCGTAGACCATGTAGGTGGGGACGAAGCGGCCCGGGTCCGTGCCGCCGAAGAAGACGGCGTCCCGCTCCATCGGGGGCGGCCAGAAGGGGTCCGGCAACGGTTCCTCGTCCGCCCCCAACTCCGCGCGGATGGTCGGCGCGCCGCCGAGCATATAGGCGCCGAACTGCCAGCCGAAGTCGTGCCCCGTCTGCTCCGCCGCGCCCATCGTGCGCACCAGGCGACCGCTCAGGAAGTTCTCGCAGAAGGGCGTCAGCGGCACCGCCGCGACCAAAACCAGACCCAACGCCCACGTCCACCGCCGCCGATGGAGCAGGAGCAGCAGGATCGCCAGCCCATAACCGATCCAGAGCGCGAAGACGCCATGCGAGGAGATGAACTTCACCTTCTGGATGAAGCCGTCCTGAATGTCCCCCGTCGGGTTCGCCAAGGCCACCAGAAGCGCCGACATCACCAGGAAGAAGCCCGCCGTGCACCCCAGCCACGCCACCCCGCGCCACCCCCTGCGCCACACCAGGCGCCACCCCAGCGCCGCCGTGCCGCCCACCGCCAAGGCCGCCACCGGCAACGAGAACTGCATCCGCAGGTCGCGCAGGTAGTCCGCCAGCTGCGTCAGATAACGCGCGGAGAAGAAGGAGGAGGGGGCGATGGCCTCATACTGCCCGCGCGAGAGCGCGTGCTTGAACCCCTCCCACGTCCGCGCGTAGCCCCAGTTCATCGCCGGGTTCCCCTCCGAGGCGATCGGCATATAGGCGTAGACCGAGACCCCGAGCTCCGCCGCCAACGCCGTCAAGGCCACGCAACGCCCCCGCAGAAGCAACCGCCACGCCAACGCCAAGACCACGAGGTTCCACGCGATCGGCCACCAGAACCACCAGAGATTGGGATCCGTCAGCCCCAGCAACAGCCCCTGCTGCACCAAGACCAGCGCCGACACCTGCACCGCCGTAACGGCCGCCGCGAAGCGCCGCGACCGCCGGAAGCGCCAGCAGATCCCCCAGAGCACGCCAAGCCCCGCCAGATGCACCAGCCACGCCCGGCGGAAATCGTAGAGCGTCCCCGCGAACTCCGGGGGCGGCTCCCCCGCCGCGTGCGCCGCGCCCAGCCAGACCAACATCCCCGCCACGCCTGCCGCCGGGAGCGCCGCCCACCGCGCCGTCCGCCGGAAGGCCAAGAACCCCACCGCCGCCGACAGCAAGGCCCCGAGGACGGCATAGGCCCATCCCGGCGCGATCGCCGCCGGCAGATACTCCGCCATCATCCCGTTCGGGCGCGCGATGACCGGCGCGCCGGGCGTGGAGAGCGCGTCCGCCGCCGGCAACGCCCCCAACATCAGCACATAGGCCGTCAGCCCCAACGGCACCGCCAACGCCACGAAGGAGAGCCCCAGCCGCCAACGCCGCAGGAAGACCAACGCCGCCAACGGCAACGCCGCCAGCAACAGCACCTGATAATTCGTCAGCCCCAGCCCGAAGACCAACCCCAGCCACGCCAACGTCCCCGTCCGCGGCCGTTTCACCCACTTATACGTCAGCAGCAACGTCAGCGCCAGGAAGAGCGCCCCCAGCGCATAGACCTCCACGATCACCGCCTGCGACCACATCACCGGGGAAAAGGCGAAGGCCAAGGCCGCCGCCACCCCGCCGCACCACCCCGCCGCGTCCGTCCCCACGTCGCGCCGACCCGTCGCCTCCGCCAGCAGATCCCGCCCCGAGCGCGCCACCAACAGCGCCGTCACCCCCGCCGCCAAGGCCCCCGCCACCGCCGAGCACAACGCCACCGCCCACGCCGGGTTCGGCCACCCCTGCCACGTCACCCACCCGAAGAGGCGGCAGAAGACCCATGACAGCATCGTCCACAGCGGATAACCCGGCGGGTGCGGCACCCCCAGCACATCCGCCGCCGTCGCCAACTCCCCCGCGTCCTCCAACCCCACCGAGGGCCCCAACGACAACGCATAGACCGCAAACGTCACCCCCGCCACGACCCAAAAGGCCAGACGATCCATCCGGTCGAAAAAGGCTGTCCCTCGCTCACGCATAATGACATAGGATACCATATCCTGCCCAAGCGCGCAGAGACACCCTTGGAGGCTTGGAAGTTTGGAGGCTTGGAGGCTTGGCTGATCGGTCTCAGCCGCCAAGGCAAGGAGAGTTGGCGGCCACCTCTCGGAGACTCAGCCGCCGATCCTCGGTGCGTCAGCCGCCGAGACGGGGAGACTCAGCCGCCGATGCGTTTTGGGGTTCGCCTGCGTGCCGCCTCCTCTGCGCAGTGCGTCATGGGGCGCGCAATGGTGTTGGGATTCGGGATGGGCGGCTGTTACAATGGGGGCATGAGCGTGAACGTGGGAAGAGTGGCCACGGTGGTGGCCGTGATGTGCGCGGCGGCGTCCCTGGCGATAACGCCGGAGACGCGGGCGGACGGGGCGCTCTCTGTCGGGAACGCGCCCGACGCGGACGTGCCCACGCGGTTGGTGGTGCGCTTGGCGTCTCCGGGGACGGTGCGGTGGCAGGGCAGCACCTGGGCGCTGCCCGCCGGCGTCCATGTGCTTGGCACGCCGTATCCGTGGATGCGCGCCCCGGCCGTTGCGGAAAGCGGCGCGGGAAGGGTGGAGGATGCGCCGTCCGTTCCCGTCGCGCAGGGGCGATGAGGGTACAAAAAAAGCCGCCGTCCCGGTTGGGACGGCGGCTTTTTGGGTGCCTTGCGACGAGGTGCCCTACCACTGGATGGATTTCGCTTGACGGGATGGGAAGGCGGTTGGTGTGTTATGGGGCAAAAGAGAGGGAGTCCGTTTGATGAGGCGTTTGGTTTTTGCGGGGATAGTGGCGTTTGTGTTCGCCGGGATGGCGGGCGCGGAGGACGGCGCGTCGGCTGGGCGCTGGGTGGGGCAGGAGGCGTTTTACGCGGAGCGGACGGAGCCAAAGGCCTTCTTCGGGCCGCGCCACTTCTTCTTTTTCGAGATCCCGGACTGGCCGGAGTGGCTGTCATGGGCGCGGTTTCTGTGAGCGGGGGGTGCGCGATGGATGGGTTTCGGGCAACGTTGGATTGGCTGGGGGGGCGGTTCCCGCGCTATGGGGCGTGGCGGGGGCGGCGGGGAAGCGCCTTTTTGGAGTATGCGATGCTGGCGGCGCTGATCGGCATCGTGGGGGCGGTGGGGGTGCTCTTCTTCGGGGAGCAGATCCGGGACTTCTTCAAGGAACTTGGTAACAAGACTGCCGGCGTGCTGAAGTGAGGCGCGCGGGTTTTGGTTCACTGACACACTGACGCAATAGGAGCGACTGTATCATGCAGATGACGAGCAAAAAGGGCGCGACCTTCATCGAGTACGCGCTGTTGGCCGGCCTGGTGGCGATCGTGGTGGCCGTGGCGGCGATGTTCTTCGGCGATGAGCTGAGGGAGCTGTTCTCCGCGACGGGCAAGCAGACCGAGAACGTGACCGGCGTGGTGCAGCAGGCGGATCTGAAGGCGAACGTGGAGAAGATCCAGAAGACCAACACCCCGACCCCCGGCAAATAACCGCCGGAGGGGGTCGATGGTGCGTTGGCTGAAGCGGGCGGCCCGGCGCGTCTCCGCCGAGCGGGGGAGCGCGTATGTGGAGTTCGCCTTCCTGGCGCCGTTCTTCCTGATGTTCGCGTCGCTGCTGATCGAGTTGGCGACCTTCTGGGACGCGTCGGTGATGGCGAACCACGCGGCGTGGCAGGTGGGGCGGATCGTGAAGGTGAAGCAGGACGCCTCGCTCTTCAAGATCAAGGAAATCAAGCCGGATTCCGAGGTGGCGAAGAAGGCGGCGGCCGGGCTGAACGAGCTGATCGGTCTGGCGAACGAGTTTGGGGACCAGCGGACGCTGACGACGGTGATGCTGATGTCGGGCAGCGCGATGGGCTACACCGGACAGCCGGGGCATGAGCTGGGGGATCTCTTCTCGGTGTTGGTCTCGGCGCCGATCGCGTTGCTGACGGACGAGGATGGTGGGCTAAGCGCGGCAATCGGCAAGGATCTGGCGGGCAAGCTGCCGGATCTCTCCTCGATCGGGATCTCGTCGGGGGATCTGCTGGGCGGACTGGCGAGCACGCTGATGGAGGCGATCGCCCAGCCCATCCTCAACGCGGTGGTGAAGGAGGTGCTGACGCCTGTAACAAGCTGGGCGCAGCGGACGCTGAACGGACTGGGGGAGAAGATCAGCAAGGCGTTGGAGCAGGACGGCTCCTCCTTCAGCTACACGAAGCATTGGGCGGGAACGTCTCGGAAGGGGGCTTGCTGACGGCGCACCACATCCAGGAATGGCAGTCCATCGCCTATGGTGGGAAAAACTATCCGAGCGAGTACAAGAAGAGCTGGAGCGCAGCGTTGGACGGGACGAAGTACGGCAACCGCGGGTTGCTGGCCTCGCACCTCTCGATTTACCTAAACGGCGGGGGCGGTTACCACCGGCGCGAGTGGCTCTACTACGACGGCGGCGCGCAGCGTTACCGCTATTGCGGCACGCAGGGCGGGGTGCCAACGGTAACGGCGACCGCAACGCCCGCGGCGACCGCGAAGCGTTGGGACGACGCGGCGGCGTTGGCGCAGGCGCATGGGCAGGCTTCGGGCGTCGCCGCCGGACTGGCGGCACGGTTGGACTCGGCACGTTCGCGGGCGAAGTCCGCGACGGAGAAGCTCGGGACCTTGCGCAAGTGGCTTGACGAGACCATCGCGGAGCTGGCCAAGCGCGTGGGCGAGGAGCAATCCGCCGGCACCAACATCGAGTTGGATCCGGACACCATGCGGAGCCTCTCCGGGGACGACCTGACCGGGGGCGACACGGAGGTCACGCCCGAGGCGTTGCAGAAACAGTGGAAGCAGACCTACGCCGAGCTCAAGGCGTTGCGCAACAAAATCAACGGCGTGGCGCGGGAGGTCGGCTTGGCCTGCGGCACGATCGGCGCCGTCAATGGGCGCCTGGCGCAGGAGACGGCGGAGTTGGAGCGCGCCATCACGGCGGCCAACAAGGAGGAGGCCAAGGACGAGGCGTTCGCGTCCCTGGGCGCGGCGTTGGAGACGCTGCACAACTCGGCCAATCAGCTGGGCAACGCCGCGGACGGTCTGGGGGCGAAGGTGGACGAGGCGATGGCGTTGGAGATTCGGTTCGCGCAGACGCTGCGCCTGAAGACGGGCACGGGGCTGGATCCGAGCAAGGTGGATTGGGGCGTCATCGCCGAGCAGGTCGCACAGGACGACGGCACGGGCGACGCGGACCTCGGCAAGGAGGATGGGAAGCTCTACGGCGACCCGGACGGAAAGGGGGATGGCCCATGGACACGCTGAGGCGGCGGCTCTTCGGAGACCGGGGGGCGGTGGGGCTCTTCCTGGCGTTGGTGATGTTCTTCGTCTGCGGGATGCTGACGATGACGTGGAACACGTACACGCTGTCGCGCGAGAAGATGCGCGTGCAGGACGCGGTGGACGCGGCGGCGTTGGAGCACGCCACGTGGCAGGCACGCGGGATGAACTGCCTTCAGAACCTGAACGAGGAGGGTTACGACACGCTCTCCACGGCCATCTCGGGCTACGTCATCTCGGGGGTGTTGGTAACCATCGCGCAGAGCGTGACGGGCATCCCGATCATCGGGCCGATTCTGAACGTGGCGTTGGTGGGGGCCTCGGTGATCGCGTGCGCGGCGTGTACGTGGATGTGCGAGGTGGTGCTCACCTTCATCAAGGTGGCGCAGAAGTTCTATCAGTATGGCACGTGCGTGCTGGCCTACCTCGCGGCGCAGGAGGTCGCCGCCTACAACGGCGCCACGGGGCTCATCAGCCACTTCGTCTCGCCGGGAAAGTCCGCGGTCAAACTGCCGATGCCCGAGGGCACGACGCTGGAGCTGGACGCCTATGCCTTCGGACTCTCGCTCGCGCCCAAGGACACGATCCTCCTGCCGGTGGAGGAAAAGCAGATGACGGGCCAGCCGCCGTGGGACAGCGGGGAAGCCTTGGGGTTGGACGCCATCTTCACCACCATCAAGGAACTCCCCGTCGTCGGAGTGGTCTACTGGCTGCCAGCGAAGATGCCGACCTTCTGGCCGATTGTCTCGAAGCAGGCCGGAGGCAAGCCCACCCTGCCCTCGCCCACGCTCTGGGTGGCGGTGCGCGACTATCCGCCGCACGACGTCATCCGCGGCATCGACGCGTGGCTCTTCGAGAAGGGAGCGAAGGATCTCAACGCCCTGGCCGCGCCCAAGACCTCCGCATTCCCCGTCATCGCCTATGCCGTTGGGCAGTGCGTGACGGGCGACCTGACGACGAACGCGCCCGACGGCCACCCCACGCGGCCGCGTGGTTACGGCGCCGGCGCCAACGCCAAGCTCATCTCCCTGGAGGAGGCGCTCACCATCACCAACCACGACATCCTGAAGAAGGCGGCAGGGTTCCTGCTGTATCACTGACATGACGGGGACGGACGCGAGAGACGAGGCACGCAGCCGCCGACGCTTCCTAAGGCGTCTGCTGGGCGAGCGCGGCTCGCTCTACGTGGAGTTCGCCCTCGTCGCGCCGTTGATCCTGGCAATGGGCGCCTTCGTCTTCGATGTGGCGCACCTGACGCTCGTGCGTCAGCAGTTGGAAGTGGGGGCGCGTTTCGCCGCGGACTTGGAGTCGCGCGCGCCGACGGCCTATGGTGAGTTGGAGGTGAAGGCGCCTTCCCCCGCGCTCAACACCCTGCGCGGTTATCTGGCCTACACGACGCGGCCCGTCGTGGGGCCCGCCACGCTCGCGGACGATGTCCACATGGCCTTCCGTCAGCGTCCGCTGCCCTTCCAGTTCCTCGGCACCTTCCTCACCGGCCAGGGCGACAAACTGGTGGACAAGAGCGGCGCCAACAAGACGGCGCTCGGCCTCTTCAGCGGCATCCTCAAGGGCGTCCTCGACTTGGTCTCCTTCCGTTGCGTGCGCTATCTCACCGAGCCGTGGGCGGCGGATTACACCATCGGCGCGACCGTCTCCATGCGGACGCAGACCCTCTTCCCGAAGGCACTCTACGGCAAGGCCGGGCCGGGCTGGGACGAGACGGGGCTCCTGATCATCCAAGAGGAGCCGACCGCCACCGACCAGATCGTCCGCCGTTGGTGCTATATGCCGAACCGCGAGACCTTCGTGGACCGTCGCCCCACCTATATCAAGGCGACGGGCGACCTCATCGACAAGATCAAGAAGACCTTCAAGCTGAAATGAGACTCCCGCCCCCCTTGCAGAAGACGTTGCGCGTCCTTGCGGCCCTGGCCATCGTGGCCGGGGGCGTGTGGCTGCTCCGCTTCGCGGCGCGGGATCTCCTCCGGCCGGTGCCGCCGCCCCGCGCCGAGGCCCCGGAGGCGCAGGTCTCCGTGCCCGCGGAGAAGGCATTGGATCTGGCGAAGGAGGTGCCCCAGACGTTGTGGACGACCTTCGGCGGGCTGACCCCGGAGCGTTCGGAGGAGACGTTGCCCATGCCAGTGGCGCAGGCGCGCACCGAGGTCGCCGCCCGCTTGGCGGCCAAAGGGTGGAAGCCCCTCTCCGGCGAGCTCCCGCTCGACCAAACCCATCTCCTCGCCTTGGCCGGCGACGAGGTCTACGCCACGCCCGACAACGGCTTCGCGCAGGTCTCGGTCACCGAGGACGCGACGACCGGCGGCAGCCGCGTGCGCACCTTCCTGTTGCGCACCGAGGGCGCGGAACGGGTCGACCCCGAGGCGGCCATCCAGGCCGACGGCCTCACCCTGCTGGCTCGGAGCGCCGCGCGTCTCCGCCCCGAGCGACGGTTGCCGCGTTGGATGGGCGCGCTTTGTCAGGGGCACGCCCTCACCACGCGCCTTGTCCAACGGCGCGGCGGCGCGGCCTTCTATCTCACGACCCTGACGCCGGGCACACCCGAGGCGGCGTTGGCGCGGGTGGGCGACGCCGCGGCCACGATGGGTTGGCGTCGGGAGCCCTCGCCCGTGGACGCGCTCCGCGCCGTGGGGGCGCCGACGGGTGGTACCGCTACCTTTATCTATAGGAACGTGGCGTGCAACGTGCGCGCCACCCCCGGGCCCCGCACCGGGGAGAGCTCCCTTGTTTATCGTTTCACGGACGACGAAGTGTACGTGCGTCCGCCCCGAAAGGAGAACCCATGAGCAACCCAAGCGGCTCCAACGCGAAACTCGCCATCGTGGCAGCGATCCTGGTGGGCCTCTTCGCCATCGTGGCCATCAACCGTTATGTGCGCGAGAAGACGGCCGTGCCCGAGACACCGACCGTCTGCATCCTCACCGCCACCGAGGAAATCTCCGCGGGTGCGGTCATCGCGGAGGAGCAACTCGCCGCGGCGACGGTGCCGGCAGGGGCGCTCTCGAACGTCCACGTGGCGTTGCCGGACCCTAGCGCGCCGGGGTTCGCCGCGGCGTTGGCCGAGGCGAAGTCCAAGTTCGTCGGACACGCGGCCAAGCGGCTCATCGCGGCGAACACGCCCATCCTGTGGGTGGACGTGGAGGACAAGCCGGAGGTGGGGCTGACGGATCTCATCGGTGAGGATTGCCGTGCCGTGACGTTGCCGGTGGACGCAGTGAGCAGCGTCTGCGGGTTCATCCAGCCGGGGAGCCGCGTGGACATCGTGCTGACGGCGTCGGAGGCGATGTTGGGGCTGCCCACGCAAGGGGAGGACGGCCGACGTGTCGTCTCGATGGTCATCATGCAGAACGTCCCGGTCATCGCCACCGACCGCGCCTTCCGCCTGGGCGAGGAGGTCGAGGGCTACGGCACTCTGACGTTGAACGTGCCCACGCGCGCAGCCCTCACCCTCATCCAGGCCCGCACGATGGGCACGCTCACCTATCTGTTGCGCAACCAACGCGACGCCCGCGTGGAGGAGGATCGCACGCGCGGCGTGGTCTATCCGGGGACGTCGTTCTATGAGACCGTGCGTGCGCTGGAAGCCGGCGCGAAGGAGGAGGCGAAATGAGGGCAACCCTGATTCTCTTGGCCGCGGCCCTTGCCGCGGGGACGGTGGGTGCGCGCGCCCGGGAGTTGGCGCCACAGACGCTCACCGAGGCCGAAAGCGCTTTCCTCACGGTGCCGGGCGCCGAGCGCGCCCGCGTCTCCAACGCCGCCGTCGCCACCGTCACGTTGCGTGAGGGGGGCGAGACAGAGCTGGCGGGGCTCCGGATGGGCGCGGCGACGGTTACATTCTTTGGCGTGGGCGGCCCCGTGGCGACACTGGAGGTGAACGTGCGCCCCGCTTATTGGGGGATGCTGGGGCGGCTCTTCGCCGACGACCCGGAGATTCGCGCCGAGGTGGTGGGCGACAAGGTGGTGCTCACCGGCGCGACCGCCAACGTGGCGGCGCTGCGGCGCGTGCGGGAGGCCATCGCGTTGGACCCCGATCGGATCGTCAGCCACGTGAGCGTCTCGCCGGAGGCGCTGAAGGCGTTGCTGGCGGACTTCCTGCGGCGGAACGGTCAGCCGGACGTCTCCGCGGACGTGGTGGGCTCGGAGGTCTGCCTCTCTGGGCAGATGTATGACCAGAAGCAGATCGAGACATTGGCCGGGAAGGTGCGCGCCTTCCTGACAGAGTTCCCGAGCTTCACGGTGAACACCGGCGCCATGCGCGTCTACAAGCAGAAGATCCTCATCGGCATCGAGTTCCTCTCCTACGACAGCACGCTGGCGCGGAACCTGGGCGTGGAGATCTCCGACGCCATCGGGGCGGACTTCGACCTCACCTACACCGTCCACGAGAACCTCTCGGGCACCATCAGCAACAGCGAGGGCCTCACCGCCCGCATCAACACCCTCAAGCAAAACGAGGTGGCCAAGCAACTCTACGCCACCACGCTCTCCACGCAGAGCGGCGAACCGGCCGAGTTCCAGTCCGGCGGCACGCTCTACAAGGAGACGAGCGACCTGTACAAGACCGGCATCACCGAGATTGAGTACGGCTACATCATCAAAGCCTGCCCCACCATCCTCGACGAGAAGACCGTGAACCTGGAGTTCGACCTCGACCTGCGCACGCCCATCAACGACAACGCCACCGGCGACACGGACGTCTCCCGCTATCAGACCAAGAGCAAGTACATCGTCCGCCCCGGCGAGAGCATCCTGCTCTCCGGCTTCAACCACTGGACGGAGGGCGGCACCAAGCGCGGCCTTCCCTTCCTGAGCCGGATCCCGTTCATCGGCGGGCTCTTCGGAAGCGAGGGCCAGGACAATTCCTCGCGCGAGATCCTGTTGGTGGTGACGGTGGACTGGGCGGTGGAAGACACCGACGGTGTCCGAGCCAAGGCCGATGCCCTGCGCGGCCGCCCCGTGGAAGTCCTCATGCCCTAACCCACGGAGGCGCGCATGAACCCATTGGCGCTCTATCGCGACGGCAAACGCATCGCCACGCTCAAGCCTTCGGGCAAGCCTGACGAGTGCTTCTATCTGGGCAGCGCACCGTCCTGCGACGTGGTGGTGGCCGAGGCCGCCTATGGTCTGGCCGACCGTCAGTTGCGGCTGATCCCCGGCGGCAGCCTATGGTGGGTGGAGGAGCTCACGGGCGATGGCTCGTTGGAGAGCGAGGGCCGCCGCGCCGCGAAGTTCCCCATCGCCGGGCGCGTCCCCCTCAAGGTGCGCGGCTTCGCCTTCGAGGCCGAGTGCGGCGGCGCGACCGTCGGCCATGCCAGCCGCCGCGACATGGCGCGCGATTGGCTTTACGAGCGCGCCCTCTTCCGTCTCTCCCAGGAGATCGGCGGCGCGGAGACCGTGGCGGACGCCGAACTGGAGCGACGCGTCACGGACTTCCTCGACGAGACCATCCGCGAGCGTCCGCCGCAGTTGGCCGGCTTGCCCGACGAGGCCCTTGCCGCCCTCCGCGCCGAGACGGTGGAGGACATGCTCCGCCTCGGGCCCTTGGAGCCGCTCATCGCCGACGACTCCATCTCCGAGATCATGGTCATCGACTACCGGCGCATCTACGTGGAGCGCGCCGGGAAGCTCACGCTCACCGCCCGCCACTTCCGCGACCCGGAACACCTCATCCGCGTCATCGAGCGGATCGTCACGCCCATCGGCCGCCGTATCGATGAGTCTTCGCCGCTGGTCGATGCGCGCTTGGCCGACGGCAGCCGCGTGAACGCCGTCATCCCGCCCATCACCCCCGACGGCGCGTGCCTCACCATCCGCAAGTTCGGCAAATCCCTCTTCACGCTGGACAAGCTCATCTCCATCGGCTCGCTGACCCCGGCCATGGCCCGTTTCATCGAGGCCAGCGTGACGTTGCGCAAGAACATCGTCGTCTCCGGCGGCACAGGCAGCGGCAAGACCTCCCTCCTCAACGCCATCTCGCTCTGCATCGGCGGCGGCGAGCGCATCGTTACCATCGAGGACTCCCTGGAGCTGAAGCTCCAACAGGACCACGTGGTGCGCATGGAGGCCCGCCCCGCCAACGCCGAGGGCAAAGGCGCCGTGCCGATCCGCACGCTCGTGGCCAATTCGCTGCGTATGCGCCCCGACCGAATCGTCGTGGGCGAGTGCCGTGGCGGCGAGGCGCTCGACATGCTTCAGGCCATGAACACCGGCCACGACGGCTCCCTCACCACCGTCCACGCCAACAGCCCGCGCGACACCATCGCCCGTCTGGAGACCCTCTGCCTCATGGCCGGCATGGATCTTCCGCTCTCGGCCATCCGTGCGCAGATTGTCTCCGCCGTCGACCTCATCGTCCAGACCGCCCGACTCTCCGACGGCTCGCGCAAGGTCATCGCCGTCACCGAGGTGTTGGGGTTGGACGAACGCGGCCAACCGCGCCTGCGGGACCTCTTCGTCTTCCGTCAGACCGGGGTGGAGCCTCAGACGCGCAAGATGCGCGGCGAGCACGTGGCCGTTGGGCGCCCCACCTTCCTTGAGGACTTCGCCCTGCGCGGCGTGCCGCTGGATCTCTCCATCTTCGATGGGGTGCCCGATGAGCCCTGACCTTCTCATCGCCTATGCCTGCGGCCTCGCCGCCGCTCTCCTCGTGGGGGTGACGGTGCGCGCGCTCCTCTCCGCCCGTGCCGCCGCGGCGCAGGAGGAGGACGAACTCTCCGCCCGCGCGGCGGCGGCCGAGACGCTCCCCGTCCAAGCCGTCCGTCAAGGCGTCGCCGTCGGCGCCATCGCGGTCTTCCTCTTCGGCGCGGTGCTGATGGCGGGCAAGCCGGGGGCGTTGCTCTTCTTCCTCGTGCTCTGCGTGGCCGCCGCCTTCGCGTTGCCCGGGCTGATCCTCCGCCGCCTCGCACGCCGCCGACAGGATCGCCTTCGCGCGGAGTTGCCCGACGCGCTGGACATGCTGGCCAACTCGATCCGCGCCGGTCTCACCCTGCCCCAAGCCCTCGCCCGCAACCTGCGTCGCTTCCCCGAGCACATCTCCGCCGAGTTCGCCCGGATTCTCTGCGACACGCGTCTGGGCTACTCCATCGGCACAGCCTTCGAGAACTTCGGCGAACGGCTGCCCATCCAGGAGGTGCGCATGATTGTCATCGCCACCAAAATCGGCGTCTCGCACGGCGGCAACCTTGCCGAGAGCTATGGGATGCTGTCGGCGCTCATCCGCGACAACCTTGCCTTCGAGGACGAGTTGCGCGCGATGACCACCGAAGGGCGGATGCAGGCGCTGGTGATGAGCTGCCTGCCCTTCGCGCTTCTTCTGATCCTCTTCCTGGTTCGCCGGGAGATTGTCCTGCCGCTCTTCCAGACTGGCGGGGGGCTCGTCACCCTCTTGGTGATGACGGCGATGCAGGCGTTGGCCTACGTCTGGATCCGCAAGATCGTGGAGGTGCGTGTATGAGCGCCGATCTGCTCATCGGGCTGACCGCCGGGGCCATCGCCGCCGCGCTCGTGGCCTACGCCCTCGTCCGCGCGTTGCTCCGCGCCCATGCCGGAATCGCCGCGACCGACGCCGCGCGCCCGGTGCTCAACCAACTGCTCGCCTTCTTCGCGGGGGTCGTGGAACGTCGGCGGGGGCTGGACGCGGGGCTCGACAAGCGGCTCTCGGAACTGGAGACGCTCACGCGCCAGGCCGGCGGCACCTTTCTGGGCGGGGCCACAGGGGCGGAAATCTTCGTGGCGCGCTGGGTCTTCCCCATCCTCTCCACCCTCGTCCTCGCGACGATTCTGCCGCTCTTGGGCGCGCCGGCGGGGCTGACCTTTCTCGCTGTGTTGCTCTTCGGGGTGATGCTCTGGGCGTGGCCGGAGAGCGGCCTGAAGGACGCGGCGGGCAAACGCACACGCCTCTTCGTCCGCCAACTGCCCGGCGCGTTGGACGTCATGCGCCTGATCAGCCAATCCGGCGGCGACCTCTTCTCGGGCATCGTCGCGGTGACGCAGGTTACCGAGCCGGGCCCCGTGCGCGAGGAACTGACGCTGCTGCGCAACGAGGTCGCCTTCGGCGCCTCCCTCCCCGCCGCGCTCAACCATGTGGCCGAGCGCGTCGGCACGCCCGAGGCCACGGCCGTCTTCACCACCCTAGCGCAGGCCATGGAGATGGGCACCTCCATCTCCGACAACCTGCGTTCCGCGGCGGAGCTGATCCGCCGCCAAGCCCGCAACCGCGCCCAGGAGCGCGCGCAGAAAGCCGTCGTCAATATGTCCTTCCCCCTGCTCTTGCTCATCCTGCCGGGGGTCTTCATCGTCCTGCTGGCGCCCCTCGTCCTCCAATACCTCGCCTCTCGATAGGAACCCGCCATGGCCAAGCCCGAACGCCCCACGCTCCCCTTCACCCTCCACGGCCAACGTCATCTCATCGGCTGCGCCCTCCTCGTGGCCGCCTTTCTCTTCGCGCTCGCGCTCTACCTTCAATGGGGCCGCGTCCGCGACCTCCGCGCCACGCTCGCCACCCCGCTCCCCAGCACCCTCGCCAACGACCTCCTCTCGGTCACCCCCGCCCCCGCCTGGGGCGCCTATGCCTTCGTGAAGGGCGGGGACACGCAGGCCATCCTCCTGCGCGAACGCCCCGAAGGCCCCGGCGCCGTCGTCGTCCTCCAGGCGCTCCGGGCGCCGGAACTCGCCGTGCGCGCCCTCGATGTCTCCCCCGCCGTCCTGGCCGTCAAGCTCACCGCCTCCTACGCCGCCGTCCTCGGCAAGGAGACCTCCGTCAAGCTCCTGGGATCCGAGACCCGCCCCCACCGCTCCGGCGTCACCGCCGCGCACTTCTTCTTTGACGCGGAGGACGAGCACGGCGAGGGGATCTTCTTCTATGTCGGCGACGTGGAGTACCTCTTCTGGGGGCTTCGCGGCGGCCCCGGATCCCCCTCCCTCGCCCCCTTCCTCGCCGCCGTGGGCGGCGCCGTCTCCCTCCCCGAGACGCTGCGCGACGACTTCGCCCGGCCCGTCATCGACTCCAACACCTTCACCTTCGCGCACACCCATGCCGTGGCGCAGGAGGCCCAGCGCGAACGCGCCGCCGCCCGTGCCGCCGCCGACCGGCATGACCTCGTCCCCGCCCTGACCCACTACCGCAAGGCGCTCCGCCTGCTCGCCTCCATCCGCCAGGAGGACGTCCTGCTCGCCGACCCCGAGGCCGAACGTTTCCGCGCCCTGGCCGCCGACCGCCTCCGCGCCGAGGCCATCCTCCGCGCGCTCCCCCCGCCGCCGCAGCAATAAGGAGACGCGCCCATGGAACTCCTCCACCTCCACAGCCCCGACGGCCGCACGCTCAAGACCTTCGACCTCGCCGCCCGCCCGCGCCGCCCCCTCACCCTTGGCGCCGCCCCCGCCTGCGACCTGCCCCTCCCCGAGGGCCCCGACACCCTTGGCGCGCTCCTGCGCGACGAGGATGGCTGGCTCCTCGCCGCCGCGGATCCCGCCGTCCCCGAACGCCGCCTCATCCCCGGCGAGCCCGTCGCCCTCGGCCCCTTCCTCTTCCGCCTGGAGTGCGAGGCCGTCGAGCCTCGCCGTCAGGCCCTCCGCGACGCCCTCGGCGGCAACCGCTTCCGCGGCCTCCCCGTCGTCGCCGACCGTCTCGACGCGCTGGACCGCCACTGGGCCGCGCTCGTCGCCTGGCACTGCGCCGTCCGCGGCTTCGGCGGCGGCGCAGGCGGTGCGGACGAGGTCGACGCCTACGACTCCAAGGGCCTCCTCCGCGCCGACCTCTACGCCCTTGAGGATGCCACCGCCGCCCTCGGCGACCCCGCCCTCGACCGCCTTCTTCAGGAGGAGCGCCAATCCCTCGCCAAGGCCCTCGCCGCGCGGATCGACGGACTTTGCGGCAAGGATGGCCCCGGCACGCCCGCCGACATCGGCAGCCTCCGCGCCCTCGCCCGCCTGGGGCGCGCCGTCGCCACGCCCGACGCCCTCGCCGCCGCCCGCCGCGCCGACGGCTTCGCCGCCACCCTCTCCGCCGATTACGACCGCACCTGCCGCGACCTGCTCACCCGTTATCGCCTTGAGCGGCTCGCCGGCAATGCGGCCGCCGCCGAGGCCATCCTGGGCGAGCTGCTCGCCCTCGGCCCCGCCGACAGCCCCTTCTGGGACTGGGCCCGACGCGAGCGCGCCCGCACCGCCCCCAACGAGGAGCCCAACCATGATCCGCAAACTCTGTTTCCTCCTCATCGGCCTCCTCGCCGCCCTGTGCGCCCTCAAGGCCATCACCTCCGCCAAGGCCCGTCGCGCGGAGGCCCCCGTCGCCGCCGCGCCCCAACCCGCCGCCCAGCCGCTCGTCGGCGACGCCCTCCACGTCCACTACCAGCCCTGGCAGCCCTTCGCCGGCCACGACCCCATCTCCGGCCGCGACGGCTATTGCCTCGACATCATCCGCCGTATCTTCCCCGGCGCCACGCTCGCCTATGATGAGCACCCCACGGACGCGGCCCTCATCGCGCACGTCTCCGACTCCCCCGAATGCGCGCTTGTAACCCTCGGCAAGCACCCCGACCTCGCCGGCTGCCCGCAGTCCAAGACCCCCATCGCCCACTACGCCATCACCGTCATCTCCCCGCGTTCCAGCCGCTGGGCCTATGACGGCCCCGAATCCCTCGAAACCATCCGCCTCGCCTACTCCCGTTCCTACCTCGACGCCCCCCTCGTCGCCGAACATTGGGCCAAACACAAGGACGACCCCGCCCGCGCCCTCCTCCTCCCCGACGACACCACCGTCGCCGACTGGCTCCCCCGCGCCCTCAAGGGCGAGTGCGACGCCATCGTCCTCACCCTCGCCGCCGCCCGCTGGGACGCCGACAACTCCAACCTCGTCCTCCGCGACGACTTCCGCGACGCCGGCATCGTCCAGATGGTGCCCCTCTACCTCACCCTCTCCCCCAAGGACCCCGCCTTCGCCGCCGCCGTCCTGGAGGAGTTCGAGGCCGGCATGGCCCGTTTGGAGGCCGATGGCACCCTCGCCCGCCTCCGCGCCCTCTACTTCCCCCACGGCGACGCCCGCTGACCCTATCGCGCCGCCCTCCCCCATCGGCGGCTGACTCGATGAGGATCGGCGGCTGATCCGGTGAGACTCCGCGGCTGACTCTCCGCGACTCAGCGGCTGATCCAATGAGACTCGGGGGCCGATCCTCCGAGACTCGGCGGCCGAACCTCCGAGGCTCAGGGGCCGATCCTCCGAGGCTCGGCGGCGGGTCGGGTGGAGACCTAACGGATTTCTAACGAAATGCGCACTTATTGGCTTGAGATTGACCTTGGGGTTTGTTATCATGGGCGTGATTTTCTGGTGGCGGTGTGTGCCGCCCCGGGTCACCAAAACGCCGAGGTCCGTTATGATTCAGCAAGGTCTGGTTCTTCTCGTGGCAGGCATGGGGATCGCAATCCTCTTCCTGTTCGTCCTCTCTGTCGTTACGACGTGGATGAGCAAGCTCGTCCCGTACATCAACGTGCTTCCGGACCCGGAGCCGAAGAAGGCCGCGCCGAAGGCGGCCGCCGGCAATGAGGATGCGGCCATCGCGGCGGCCATCGCCATCGCCTCCTCGCGTCAGTAACCCTTTCCCCTCCCCCACCCCAAGAAAGTCAAGGTCTCACAATGAGCAAGAAGATCAAGTTCATGTGCACCGCTTTCCGTGACGGCTTCCAGTCCGTCTACGGCGCGCGCGTTCTCTCCAAGGATTTCATGCCTGCGGTGAAGGCGGCTTACGATGCCGGCATCCGTTGGTTCGAGGCCGGCGGCGGTGCGCGCTTCCAGAGCTGCTACTTCTACTGCCGGGAGGACGCCTTCGACGTCATGGACGCCTTCCGCAAGACCTGCCCCGACGCGGACCTCCAGACCCTCTCGCGCGGCGTGAACGTGGTGGGCCTTGACAGCCAGCCCTCCGACATCATCAAGCTCCACGCGCAGATGTTCAAGAAGCATGGGATGAGCACCATCCGCAACTTCGACGCGCTCAACGACGTGAACAACCTCAAGTGGTCCGGCCAGTGCATCCACGACGCGGGCCTCAAGCACGAGATCACCGTCACGATGATGGGCCTGCCCCCCGGCGTCGACAACAAGGGCGCGCACACCCCCGAGTTCTACGCCGAGCGCATCAAGCAGATCCAGAAGGCCAAGATCCCCTTCGATCGCGTCTGCTTCAAGGACGCCTCCGGCACCACCCCGCCCCGCACCGTCTATGAGGCCATCAAGGCCGCCCGCAAGCTCTTGGGCGACAAGGTGCACATCCAGTTCCACTCCCACGAGACCGCGGGCAACGGCCTGACCTGCTATCTGGCGGCCCTCGAGGCCGGCGCCGACGGCATCGACCTCTCGATGGCCCCCGTCTCCGGCGGCACCTGCCAGCCCGACATCATCACCATGTGGCACGCCCTCCGCGGGTCCAACTTCGACCTGGACATCGACATCGAGAAGATCCGCGCCGCCGAGGATGTCTTCAAGGACTGCATGAAGGATTACTTCCTGCCGCCCGAGGCCATCCACGCCAACCCCGTCATCATCTGGTCGCCCATGCCCGGCGGCGCCCTCACGGCCAACACCCAGATGCTCCGCGACAACGGGCTGATGGATAAGTACGACCAGATGATTGACGAGATGTACGATTCCGTCCGTTGCGGCGGCTTCGGCACCTCCGTCACACCCGTCTCCCAGTTCTACTTCCAGCAGGCCTTCAACAACGTCATGTTCGGCAAGTGGAAGAAGATCGCCCCCGGCTACGGCAAGATGGTCCTCGGCTACTTCGGCAAGACCCCCGTCGCGCCCGACCCCGAGGTGGTCAAGATCGCCTCCGAGCAGCTCGGCTTGGAGCCCACCACCAAGACCGTCCTCGAGATCAACGACGCCGACGCCAAGAAGGGTCGTGCCGCCGCCGAGAAGATGCTCACCGACGCGGGGCTCCCCATCACCGACGAGAACGTCTTCATCGCCGCCTCCTGCCTGGAGAAGGGCATCGCCTACCTCAAGGATCCCGCCAAGGCGCCCCTCGGCATCCGCCTCAACGAGAAGCCCAAGGCCAAGGCCTCCTCCGGCGCCTGCACCGTCACCCTCAACGGCAAGGCCTACGGCGTTGAGATCAAGGACGGCCAGGCCATCGTCAACGGCAAGCCCTACGCCTTCACCGTGGCCGACGGCATCGCCGCCGCCCCCGCCTCCGGCGCCCCCGCCGCCACCGGCGCGGCCGGCAACACCCCCATCACCGCCCCCGTCCCCGGCCTGATCCTCCGCATCACCGCCCAGCCCGGCACCGCCGTCAAGAAGGACGACGAGATCCTGGTCATGGAGGCCATGAAGATGGAGATGCCCATCAAGGCCCCCGCCGACGGCGTCGTCGCCTCCATCGCCGTCTCCACCGGCGACAAAGTGAACACCGGCGACACCCTCGCCACGATGTAAGCGACCGAAGGAGAACGCTCCATGTTCAAGCACATCACTCTGGCCCTTGCCCTGCTGATGGGGGTCTGCGCCTTCGCGCAGACTCCCGCCAAGGAGGCGCCGACCTTTGACAAGGATGCCGTTCACTTCGCGAACGGTCGCGTCATCCCCGCCGACGAATACCTCAGCAACGTCAAGCGCGCCCTCGCCGAGCAGCGCGCCAGCCTTGAGGTGGTCAAGCAGGCCCTCGCCAAGGGCCAGAAGACCACCGCCGAGGGCGAGGATCTCCAGAAGGTCAAGACCCGGCTTGAGGTCCAGATTCAGTTGGGCGAGGACTTCATCAACAGCCAGTCCGATTCCTTCGAGGGCGTCAACTCCATCGTCCAGCTCGTGAAGATGCGCCGTCAGCTCCTTCAGGCCAACGACAAGGCCGTCGCGGAGCCCAACGACTCCTTCTACAACCTTCACGGCTCCTACATCCACATCACCAACGGCTTCATGACCACCAAGGACACCGAAGCCTTCAAGGCGATGTCCCCCGAGGAACAGGCGGAGGTGATAGACCACAACTACTACGAGAAGGATGGTAAGCAACTCCTCAAGTTCCCCGACCTCATCGGTAAGCAGATTGACCTCCCCGAGGTGAGCGGGCTCATCCACTCCCACCAAGTGGGCAACTGGCAGCTCATGGTCAAGCGCATCAAGGATCTCTGGACCTCCACCGGCCTCATGGGCTTCACCTTGGCCGACCAGCCCAAGCCCGCGGCCTCGCCCGATCCGCTCCCCAGCGCCCACCCCGACACGATGTTGCCCTTCGGCATCAGCCAGCTGATCATGATCGTCATCTGCCTGGTGCTCATCTACCTGGCCATCGTCAAGGAGTTCGAGCCCCTGCTGCTCCTGCCCATCGGCTTCGGCGGCCTCCTCGCGAACATCCCTTACGCGGGCATCACCGCCGGGCCGCTCCTGGACACGATGGGCAACGTCGTCGAGCCGGGTGGCTTCCTCTACTACACCTTCGACTTCGGCGTCAACAGCGGTCTCTTCCCCATCCTCATCTTCATGGGCGTGGGCGCGATGACCGACTTCGGCCCGCTGATCGCCAACCCCCGCACGGCCCTCCTCGGCGCCGCCGCCCAGCTCGGCATCTTCACGGCCCTCCTCGGCGCGCTCGCCCTGACGCTCTGCTGCGACAGCATCAACTTCTTCATCACCGACGCCGCCTCCATCGGCATCATCGGTGGCGCGGACGGCCCGACGGCCATCTGGCTGACGACCAAACTCTCGCCCGACCTCCTCGGCGCGATTGCCGTGGCCGCCTACTCCTACATGGCGCTCGTCCCCGTCATCCAGCCGCCGATCATGAAGCTCTGCACCAGCCAGAAGGACCGCCTCATCAAGATGAAGCAGCTCCGCCCCGTCTCCAAGATGGAGAAGGTGCTCTTCCCGATCACGGTGCTCCTGCTCTGCGCGGCCTTCCTGCCCTCCGCCGCCCCGCTCATCGGCGCGGTCATGCTGGGTAACCTCGCCAAGGAATGCGGCGTCGTCGACCGCATCTCCGACACGATGGCCAACAGCCTCATCAACATCGTGACGATTCTCCTCGGCCTCTCCGTGGGCTCCAAGCTCGCCGCTGAGAAGTTCCTCACCTTCGAGACCCTCGGCATCCTCGTCCTCGGCGTCATCGCCTTCGGCGTGGGCACCGCCGGCGGCGTCTGGATGGCCAAGCTCATGAACCTCTTCGTCAAGGACAAGATCAACCCGCTCATCGGTTCCGCCGGCGTCTCCGCCGTGCCGATGGCCGCGCGCGTCTCCAACAAGGTTGGCCTGGAGTACGACCCCACCAACTACCTGCTGATGCACGCGATGGGCCCGAACGTCTCCGGCGTCATCGGCTCCGCCGTCGTCGCCGGCGTCCTCTACTTCTGCTGCCGCTGACCGGCCGCGACAGCCACACCCGAACGGCCCCCGCGCCCCGCGCGAGGGCCGTTTTCCTTTCCCCTCCCCCGCCGGGCGGCACGTTCGCGCAATGCCGGGAAATCTGGTATACTGACGCCAACCCTTTACGGAGAACCGCCCATGAGACGAGTTGGCATTGTGTTGAGTTGCGCCGCGGCCCTGGCCCTGCTGGGATGCGACGGGGATTCGGTGTCGGAGCGCGAGCGAAGCGAGCGTGCGGACGCGCTCTTCGCCGAGGCGATGGCCGCCGAGGGGCGCGGGGACGCCGCCGGCGCCGAAGCGCTCTACCGCCAACTCCTCGTCCAGGACGGCGGCATGGCCTCGGCCCACCTGAACCTCGCCATCCTCCAGCACGACCTGCGCAAAAACTACATCGAGGCCATCCATCACTATCAGGCCTACCTTGACCTCCAGCCCGACTCCGAGAAGGCCGCGATGGTGCGTGGCCGCCTCGATTCCGCGCGCGCCTTGCTGACCACCCAGCTGGCCGCGGAGACCGTCGCCCGCGAGCAGCGCGCCCTGGCCTCCGAACGCGACACCCTGCGGATGCAAATCCGCACCTTGGAGGCCGCCGCGAACGATCTGCGCGGCGAGCTAGGCGCCAAGGACAAGACAGTGACGGAGCTGACCGCCAAGGTGGCCGCCCTCCAAAAGCTCGTCGACGCCATGAAATCCGCCGAGAGCGAGGAGGTGGCTCGCCTGGAGGGCGAGCTGAAGGAGGCCCGCGAGACGGCCGAGCAGGCCAAGGCCGCGCTCCCCGACCCCTCCGGAACCGATGACCTCATCGCCGCCGTCCGCGCCGACGCCAAGCGCATGATCGAGGAGCCCGACGGCGGCGCGCAAGACGCCGTGAACGAGGCCACCCGCCTTGCCGTCGAGGGCCGCGACGACGAGCCCCCCCTCGCCGCCACCCCCACCTCCGGCCGCCGCTACACCGTCCGCCCCGGCGACACCCTCTCCCGCCTGGCCCGCGAGGCCTACGGCAACGCCGCGGAGTGGACGCGCATCCGCAACGCCAACCGCTCCACCACCAACCCCGACGGCCGTCTCCGCGCGGGCGAGACCATTCTCATCCCCTGACGAAAGGCCGTCATGCGCCTCTTTGGCAAACGCCGCAAAGTCTCCTTCCACCGCACCGACGGCGAGGCCTTCCGCCTGGAGACGGGGGATGTCGAGGAGGGCGCACCCTTCTGGGCGAGACTCCTGCGGCGGCGCGGGGCGCGGCGCGACGGATTCTCGCGTTACATCACCGCCGGCGGCGCGCGCGACCTGCACGCCCCGGACGGCCAGGACGCGCTGACGCGCCGTTCGTGGCGGCGCTTTGCCGCGGCATTGACCGCCCTCGCCCTCATCTGGCTCCTGGGGACTTGGCTATGACCACGCCCGCCCTCCCCGAGACGCCAGCCTTCGTGGTGGACGCCGAGGCGCTCCGCCGCAACGCGGCCATCCTGCGCCAAGCCGCAGAGGACGCGGGGGCGACCTTACTCCTGGCGCTCAAGGCCTTCTCCATGCCGGCGGCCTTCCCCTTCCTGTGCGCCAAGGGCACATGCGCCAGCAGCGTGCATGAGGCGCGCTTGGGCGCCACCGAGTTCGGCGGGGAGTGCCACGCCTTCGCGGCGGCCTTCTCCGAAGCCGACATGCGCGCGTTGCTCGATCTGGGCATCGGCCACGTGACACTCAACTCCCTCGCGCAGCTGCGCCAATGGCAGCGCGTGGCGGCGGCGCATCCGCGCGGCGGGGAGGTGGCCGTTGGGCTGCGCATCAACCCTGAGCACTCCGAAGGACAGACGCCCCTCTACGACCCCTGCGCCCCGCACTCGCGCCTCGGTATCCGCCGCGCCTCCCTTGAAGGCGCGGATCTCACGGGTGTAACGGGGTTGCATTGCCACAATCTCTGCGAGCAGGGGGCCGACTGTCTCGCCCGGACGGTGGAGGCCATCGAGGCTCGCTTCGGCGATCTGTTGGGGCGCGTCTCGTGGTTCAACTTCGGCGGCGGGCACCACATCACCCGCGAAGGCTACGACCTAGACCTGCTGGCCCGGACAATCCGTGGCTTCCGCGCGCGCCACCCCAACATCCACACCTGCTACTTGGAGCCCGGGGAGGCCCACGTGCTCAACGCCGGCACCTTCGTCTGCACCGTGCTGGACGTGGTGGAGAACGCCGGCCCCATCGCCATCCTTGACGGCTCGGCCGCCTGCCACACGCCCGACGTCATCGAGATGCCCTACACGCCCCGCGCCTTCCTCGACCCCGCGTGGGACGGCGCGGCCACCCCTGGCCCAAAGGCCCTCCGCGCCGGGAAACCCGGCGAAAAGCCCTTCCCCGTGCGCTTGGCCGGCCCCTCCTGCCTGGCCGGCGACGTCTTCGGCGACTACGCCTTTGACCGGCCTCTCGTGCCCGGCGACCGCGTCATCTTCGAGGACATGGCCCTCTACACGATGGTCAAGACCAACACCTTCAACGGCATTCGCCTTCCCTCCCTGTGGCTGCGCCTGGGGCCGGGGGACTTCCGGCACGTGCGCAGCTTTGGGTACGACGACTTCCGTTCGCGCCTGTGAGGAGAGCCCATGAAACGTCTTGCCGCCCTGCTTCTCTGCCTCGCCCCGACGCTCTTCCTCGCGGAGGGCGAGAGTCTCTCGCTCGGCACCATCGGCGAGCAGCTCACCGCGCCCAACCACGTCTTCGGGCGCAGCCTGGAGGCCTCGGATCTCGGGCAACGCGTCGTCGTCATCTGGCGCATCAGCGAGTTCGTCGACCCCGTGGCCAAGGCCGAGCAGAATGGGAGTGACCTCGACGAGAATGGCGAGGACAGCCCCTTCGAGAAGCTGAAGACCCAAGGCAAGGCCCTCCAACGCGCCTCCAAGGGCGCTTTGCGCGATGGCCGCCTCCTCGTCATCGCCGTCGACCCCCAGCCTGACGACCCGGAGATGCGCCGTTACCGCACCGACGCCATCCGCCGCCTGAAGCCCTACTTCCCCGTCTACTCCATCGATGCGGCCAGCCAATATTTCGGCCCCGACGGCGTCCTGCGCGGCACCATCCCCAGCATCACCGACTTCGCCGAAGGCGACCGCCTCACCTCCATCCTCAAAGAGACCCCCGAATACGTCCCTGGGCGCATCATCACCTTCCGCACCGAGGACCACGAATCCGTCTCCAAGCTCCTCGTGGAGGGCAAGAACATCGAGCAGATCGTCATCCGCCTCCGCCGCGAGGCCGGCGGCTCAGGCGACAAGGCCGCCGAGGCCAAACGCATGGTCGACGCCGTGACCTCCCACCTCGACGCCATGGCCGCCGCCATCGACGAGGATCTCAAGGCGGCCCCCTCCCGCGCCGCCGAGCGCATCACCATCTACGTCAAGACCACCCCCTCCCAAGGCCGCAAATACGGCGGCGCGCTCAACGCCCTCCGCCGCAACCCCGCCGTCAAACAGCTCTCCACCGTCCGCGCCTTCCTCCACGCCGCCAACGCCGGCAAGGTCGGCCGCGGCGACATGGGCCGCAACGCCGACGCCTTGACCAAGCGCCTCCAGCCCCTCACCAAGAGCGAGAACGCCGCCATCGCCGCCGAGGCCGCCACCCTCATTGCCGCCCTCGAACCCTTCTCCGCCGCCGCCCTCGCCCAACAGCAGAAGGAACTCCGCGGCCAAATCCGTGACCGCCGCGCCCGCGAACGCGAGGAGGCCGAGGCCCGCGAGCGCGCGCGGAAGGAGAAAAGCAAAGAGGACGACGACAAACCCTCCGCCAAGCGCGACACCGTCGGCTCCGTCCTCGCCAACCTCGCCGGCGCCTCCGTCGTCGCCCCCCTCATGGACGAGCTGAACCGCCTCGACGACGCCACCTGCAACTACGAGACGCTCCGCAACAGCTACGCCCGGCACGCCCAGCAGGGGAACGAGCGCGGCGTCGCCGCCAAGGCCGTCATCGATTCCATCAACGCCCAACAGCAGAACCACCTCACCGAGATCCGCCGCATCCTCAAAGAGGGCAAGCCCCTCGACCTCTATAGCAATAGCAACTGGGAGCGCACCCTCACCGTCAACTACCCCTCGCTCGGCCACACCTCCGAGGGCCGCCTCGCCCTCAAAATGCTCCGCGACTTCGAGATTCGCGCCATCTACGGCGTCTACGAGGACATCACCAACGGCAGCCCCGCCCGCGAGGAGGGCGAGAGCAACGAGGACTACGCCATCTCCACGACCCAATACCTCCAGACCAAGTACAAAACCCTGCGCAAATACCGCGGCACCCGCTCCGCCTTCGGCAAACTCTGCGTCAAGCAGCTCGACGGCATGGGCTTCTCCGACGCCGCCATCGAGGCCAAGCTCAGTGAGCTCGACGCCCAGCTCAAGCAGCAGAAGGCCGCCGCCAAGGAAGCCGAGAAGAAGCGCGAGGAGGCCGAGAAAGAGCGCCGCCGCAACCGCGACTGATCCCAGGCCCGCGCCATGAATCCCCTTACCTATTGCATGAACGTCCACCCCGGCGAGGATCTGGCCGCCGTGGACAAGGCCCTCGCCGACGTCACCCTCCCCCTGCGCGACGCCTTGGGCGGCGACTGCCGTTTCCCCATCGGCCTGCGCTTCGGCTCGCAGGCCGCCAAGGAGCTCCGTGTCCCGGAATCCGTCCGCCGCCTCACCGCCTTCATGCGCCGCAACCGCCTTGGCGCCATCGGCATCAACGGCTTCCCCTACGGCCCCTTCCACGGCCAGCCCATCAAGACCAGCGTCTACGAGCCGGACTGGGAGAACCCCCACCGCGCCGCCTACACGCGCGACCTTTTCTACGCCCTCACCCACCTCCCCGCCGCGGATCTCGGCAACGACCACCGCCTCTCCGTCACCACCGTCCCCCTCGCCTACAACCGCGGGCAAGGCATCTCCGACGCCATGCTCACCAACCTCTGCGGCATGGCACTCTTCCTCCGCAAACTCGAAGGTTTCACCGGCCTGCGGATGTGCCTGGCCCTCGAACCCGAGCCCGACTGCCTCTTGGAGGACACCCGCACCACCATCGACTTCTTCGAGCGTCTCTGGCAGTGCCCTGACTGGAACCCCGCCTACCGCGACCTCATCGGCGTCTGCTTCGACGCCTGCCACTTCGCCCTCGGCTACGAAGACCCCCTCAACGCCCTCCGCTCCATCGTCTCGGCCAACATCCCCGTCGCCCGCATCCAAGCCTCCGCCGCCCTCGAACTCACCCAATACGCCACCGCCGAAGACCTCGCCCCCTTCCTCGACGCCACCTACCTCCACCAAACCCGCCGCCGCGAGGACGACGCCTCCCTCACCTGCTTCCCCGATCTCACGCGCGAACTCTTCCCACAGATCGTCGGCCGCCGCGGGCGCATCCACTTCCACGTCCCCCTCTCCTGGGAGGGCACCGGGCGCCTCGGCACCACCCGCCACACCCTCACCCCCGCCTTCTGGCGCTACGTCCGCGCCGGCGGATGGCCCGTCGAGATCGAGTCCTATGCCTACTTCGTCTATCCCGACTACCTCCGCACCCGCACCCTCTCCGAATCCCTCCTCGCGGACATCCTTTGGGTCCGCGAGCAACTGCGTTCCGTCTGAGCGCCCCGCCCCGGCAAGGAGCCCCGCCATGCGCCTAGTCCTCCCCCTCCTCCTGCTCGCCCTCCTCACCCCCGCCGCGCAGGCCGCCCCCACCTACCTCCTCCAACGCGCCGAGGGCCCCATCGCCATCGACGGCCGCCTCGACGAACCCACTTGGGCCAAGGCCAAGCCCCTCTCCCCCCTCCGCGACCTCTCCGGCGCGCCCTCCCCCTACGCGGCCGACATCCGCATGGCCTACGACGACGACTGCCTCTACGTCGCCGCCCGTCTCCCCGCCAAGACCCTCCATGCCACCCTCACCCAGCGCGACAGCGTCATCTACCGCGACGACGACTTCGAGGTCTTCATCGACCCCTTCGCCCGTGGCCGCGACTACCTGGAGTTGGAGATCAACCAGCTCGGCACCGTCTGGGACCTCTTCCTCACCGCCCCCTACCGCGACCCCGAATGCCTCGCCCTCCACGACTGGGACATCAAGGGCCTCCGCACCGCCGTCACCCTCCAAGGCACCCTCAACCAAGGCGAGGGCGACGACGAGGGGTGGACCGTCGAGATCGCCTGGCCCTGGGCCTCCATCACCGGCCACTCCAACCACCCCCGCGCCGGCAAGCCCCCCGCCCCCGGCACGGAGATGCGCATGAACTTCTCCCGCGTCGACCACCCCGCCCCCGGCCAGGAGACCAACACCGTCTGGGCCCCCACCCGCCAAGCCACCATCCACGCCCCCGAGCACTGGGGCCGCGTCCGCCTCTCCGCCGCCACCGTCGGCACCCCCGAGGCCGTCCCCCCCACCGTCGGCCTCTGGGCCAACGCCAACGCCCCCACGCTCACCCGGCAGACCCTCCGCGACTGGAAGGCCGCCGGCGTCACCACCCTCATTCTCGGCGGCGAACCCGCCAACATCGCCAAAGTCGCCCGCTGGGCCAAAGCCGAGGGCGGGCTCCGCGTCATCGCCTGGATCTGGGCCCTCAACCGCCCCGACGACCCCATCGCCCTCAAGCACCCCGACTGGCACGCCGTCAGCCTCGAAGGCAAATCCACCTTCCGCCCCGAGGACCGCCCCTTCGTCGCCTACTACCAATTCCTCTGCCCCACCCACCCCGGCGTCCGCGAGCACCTCCGCGCCCTCACCCGCGAACTCGCCGCCATCCCCGAGATCGACGCCATCCAGCTTGACTACATCCGCCTCCCCGACGTCGTCCTCCCCAAGGCCCTCTGGCCCACCTACGGCCTCGACATGTCCACCCTCCTCCCTCCCTACGATTTCTGCTACTGCCCCCGGTGCCTCGCCGCCTTCGGCAACCCCAAGCCCGACCCCCACGACCCCGCCTGGGCCGACTTCCGCCTCCGCCAGGTCGCCGCCGTCGCCAACGCGATGGCCGATGCCGCCCGCGCCGCCGGCAAGCCCTGCGGCGCCGCCGTCTTCCCCACCCCACGCCTCGCCGCCAAGATGGTCTATCAGGACTGGTCCCGCTTCCGCCTCGACTTCGCCTTCCCCATGGACTATGCCTCCTTCTACGCCGAGGGCGACCAATGGACGCTCGACCGCCTCCGCGAGGCCCGCCAGACCATCGCCGGTGCCTTCCCCATCCTCCCCGGCCTCCACCTCCCCGACTACAAGGACGACCCCGCCCGCCTCCGCGCCCTCATCCAGGCCATCCTCAAAGAGAACCCCGAGGGCTTCTGCCTCTTCGACGCCTCCAATCTCTCCCCCACCCTTATCCAAGCCCTCCCCCGCCCTTGACGGCGGGGCCCCCACACACGGCCCCCGGACAAACGCCAGCGCTGTCGTCATGGCGAAAGCGAACGTGGGCTGTCGTGCGGGGCGGAAGCCCGATTTCTCGCCCCACACGACAAAAGCGAAAAAAAGCTTTGACCGCCTCCCTCCCTTTTGCTATTATAAGTGGCACTTTCTGCGGGCGTAATTCAATGGCAGAATAGGAGCTTCCCATGCTTCTTACGAGGGTTCGATTCCCTTCGCCCGCTCCAACCCGATTCGGGCTGTTAGCTCAGTTGGTTAGAGCACTACCTTCACACGGTAGGGGTCGCTGGTTCGAGTCCAGCACAGCCCACCATCCTTTCCCCCATTTCACGCGCAGGCATCCGCCTGCGCGTTTTTTTTGCACCCCCACGAGGCGACGGAAAAAAGGCGGGCACGGCTTTGGCCGTGCCCGCCTTTTTCGTTCTCCGAACGAACTCAGCCGAGGACCTTGTCCTTGATGATCTTGGAGACGGAGAACTTGACGACGTCCTTCGCGGGGATCTTGATCTCGGCGCCGGTCTGGGGATTCTTGCCGGTGCGCGCGGCACGACGGACGACGGTAAACTTGCCGATGCCGGGGAGCGTGAAGGCCTTGTTCGCCTTGGTCTGTTGGGCGATGAGCTCAACGATGGCGTCATAGACCTCGCCGATGGAAGCCTTGGTGTAGCCGGTGGCCGTGGCGAGCGCCTCGCGGATCTCGTCCTTGGTCATGGGCTTGGCAGGGGCCTTGGCGGCCTTGGCCGCGGTTTTGGTGGTTTTCTTGGTGGCCATGTTGGGGTTTCACTCCTTGTTGGTGGTTGTGTGTCACGCGGGGAGAAACCCGCTGAACGAGGATATTATGGGGGTTCCGCGGAGAAATTGCAAGCGTTTTTTGGGGAGGCGGGTTTGGTTGCCCTCCCCGCGTGCGCCGCGGGGCGCCCCGCTCGGCGGGAAAAGGCCCATCCGGACCCTCCAACCCCATCCCCACCCAAGCCGACAAAGGGTGAAAACAAAAAAAGGCCTGGCTGTCGCCAGGCCTCCAAAATGGTAGGGGTGCACGGGCTTGAACCGTGGACCCAGTGATTAAGAGTCACTTGCTCTACCAACTGAGCTACACCCCCATAATGGAGCGAACTAAGGGACTCGAACCCTCAACCTCCACCTTGGCAAGGTGGAGCTCTGCCAATTGAGCTAAGTTCGCCTCGTTGGCCGTTCCTTGGGCAACCTCCCCGGATGGTAGGGGTGCACGGGCTTGAACCGTGGACCCAGTGATTAAGAGTCACTTGCTCTACCAACTGAGCTACACCCCCGTGAGGATGGAGCGAACTAAGGGACTCGAACCCTCAACCTCCACCTTGGCAAGGTGGAGCTCTGCCAATTGAGCTAAGTTCGCTTGCTTTCGCTTGCTCAAAAAACAGGCCATAGTGTAGCACACCGCACACCCGGACGCAAGCGTTTTTCGCAATTATTTTACGAAGCCTCGTTGCACACTGTAATGAACCGAGGCGAGGCGGGCGACATCCGGCACGTCCAGCACGACAAAGGGAAATCGCGAAAGGCAGGAAGGGGAAGACAGGAAGGCACCAAAGGTGGGGTTGTCGATAACTTTGGATCAGCCCCTGACCCGAGGTGGATCAGCCGCCGATCCGAGGGCAATCAGCCGCCAATCCTGGAAGAGGGAGCCGCGGAGGCGTTTGCGGACGGGGCGCCTCTCGGGTGCCTTGTCGTCGGCACGCACCGGACGCGACGCGACACGCAGTGTCACGTCATGCGCCACATCCCCGACGAAAACCACGGCAATCTCGGATTGGCGCCGGCACGCCACCTCGAACTCCGAAAAGACGCACGGCAGATTGAAGAGCCGCGGCAACCAGCGCGACCCAAAGGGATGATACAGCCGCCACCCGCAATAGAGGAAGCGGCGGCCGATCCTCTTCGGGTCAGCGGCGCGGGGCAAAAAAAAAGCCCCCGATCCGGGGAGGATCGGGGGCAGGCAGAAAGATGATGGGGCGCGCTCAGTCGAGCGGGAGCGGGGTCTGCGTGATGGAGCAGCGGAAGAGGGAGATGCCGTGGCGTTGGCAGAAGGCACGGATGTCGGCGAGGCGCTCGGGGGGGATGGCGGGGGTGGTTACGAGGAGCCGCGTGGGGCGGAGGCGCGCGAGGAGGTCGGGGTTGGCCTCAAGGTCCTCCAGCGGGCCGAGGATGGGGAGGTCGCGGAAGATGCGCCCGCGGAGGCCGGGATTGTCGTCGAGGACGCCGATGAGGGCGACGTGGTTGCGGGTGACGTTGATCTCGTAGAGGGTGATGTAGGCGCGGAGGTTGACGCCGGCGCCATAGAAGAGGATGCGCGGGATGGTGGGGTCGGCAAGGGAACGGCGGCGGAGGCGGGCGTTCTCGGCGAAGGCCAGCCATTGCAGGAAGGCGGTCTTGGCCAGGCGCAGGAGCAGGAGGGGCACGGGGAGGAGCGCGGCCCAGAGGACGTGCAGGCGCACCATCTGACGGGCCAGCTCGGGCACCCAGTAAGCGAGCACGAGGTGGGAGACGAGGGAGCCGCCGGCCACGGCGGCCACCACCATGAAGGAGTCCTTGCGCGTGCTCCGCCCCCAGATGCGGGTGTAGGCGCGCACGGCCACCAACGCCAGGGCGACGGGGACGGTGTAGGCGAGGAAGAAGTTGACGAAGCGGTGGGGGGCGAAGTGCGGGAGCCAGCCCCAGAGGAGCCAGAGGAGGGCGAGGTAGAGGGCGGCCATCGCGAAGAGGTCGCCCACGACGTAGACGATGACGGCGATGGAGCGGCGCCCGCAGCGCGCGCCGGGCCGAGCGAGGAGGCTCCCGGCGTCCCAGAGCTCGACGTTGGTCATGGCACGGACGATGACGGCGGCGAAGACGCCGAAGCCGATGAGGAAGACACTGGCCTTGGCCTCGCGCAGGCCGAGGGTGACCCAGCCGATGAGCATGAGCAGGGCGGCGAGGGCGTAGAGCACCCAGACGGCGCGGCGTTGGTTGCCGTGGGTGAACGCGAGGACGCGGTGGTGCATATGGTCGCGGTCGGCGGTCATGACGGCGCCGGAGGCCCCGGCCTCGCCGTCGCCGGCGGAGGCGTCGAGACGGCGGAGGACGTAGCGGAGGGTGCGGCGGAGGATGGCCAGGCAGGTGTCGATGAGCGGCACGCCGAGGCAGAGGATGGGAATGCCGATGGAGACGAGGAAGGCGTCGCCGCGCCGGGAGACGAGCGCGAGGGTGGCGAGGGTCAGGCCCACGAAGAGGGAGCCAGAATCGCCCAGGAAGACGGAGGCGGGGTTGTAGTTGTAGCGCAGGAAGCCGAGGAGGGCGCCCACGAAGGCGACCGAGGCGACCGGCAGCGCGGCGGGGTTGACGAAGAGGAAGGTGCCGGCCATGCCGATGGTGGCAAGGATGGCCAAGCCGGAGGAGAGGCCGTCAAGGCCGTCGATGAGGTTGAAGGCGTTGACCACGCCGATGTACCAGCAGAGCGTGAGGGGGACGTAGAGCCACGGCGCGGTGGCCCACTCGCCCCACGCCGCGGGGAGGGTGAGGCGCGCGCCGCCCCAGCAGAGGACCGCCGCGGCCAGGATCTGCGCGGCCAGCTTGAGGATGGGCGGCACGCCGAAGCGGTCGTCCACGAAGCCGACGGCCACCAACAGCAGCGCGGCGGGGACGAACCACGGCAGGATGGGCGTGAAGGCCGAGGTGGCCAGCAGGTCGGGCCACAGCCAACGGGCCACGGCGAGTGCCCCGAAGAAGGCGGCCACCACGGCCACGCCGCCGCCGCGCGGCACGGGCACGCGGTTGACGCGGCGCGGGTCGGGCAGGTCGATCGCGCCAATCCGGCGCATCAACCCGCGGGCCAGGGGCGTGAGCAAAAGCGAGAGGGCCAGGGACACAACCCCGATGGCCGCGCAGTGCCAGAGATTCCCAATCATAATCGTTCCAATGTCTCGATGGTTTCGTCCATGATGTCGGGCGACAGTCCGCGCCCGGAGGGAAGACACAACCCTTGGGCGAAGAGCGCCTCGCCCACGCCGCACAGCACGGCGGGGCAGTCTTGGAAGACCGGCTGCAGATGCATGGGCTTCCACAGCGGTCTGGATTCGATGCCGCGCGCGGCGAGGGCCGCGACGGCGCGGAGCGGGTCCCGCCCCTCCGCCAGCGTGACGACGGTGAGCCAGCGGTTGGGGGTCCCGTAAGAAGCGGTGGGCATGGGCGTGGCCCAGGCGGGGAGGCGGGCGAGCCAACCTTCCCAGACGGCCGCCTTGTCGCGCAGGGCGTCGCCCAGATGGCGGAGCTGGGCCAGGGCGATGGCGGCGGGGACGTTGCCGAGCCGGCCGTGGGTGCCCAGGCAACGGTGCTCATACCACGGCACCGGCTCCCGGCCCTGGCCGGCGAGCTTGCGGCAGCGCGCCAAGAGGTCGGGGTCGTCGGCGTAGAGGAGGCCGCCGCCGCCTGCGGTGATGATTTTGTTGCCGTTGAGGGAATGGATGGCGGCCCAGGCGCCTTTGCCGGCGGCGCGCCCGCGATAGGTGGCCCCGGCGGACTCGGCGGCGTCGACGATGAGCGGGACGCCCCGCGCGGCGCAGAGGGCGGCGAGGGCGTCTAGGTCGCAGGACTGCCCGTAGAGGTCGGTGGCGATGAGGGCACGGGCGCGGGGGTGCTCCGCGAGGGCGCGCTCGGCCAGGGCAGGGTCCATGCACCACGTCTCGGGGGAGGCGTCCACAAAGACCGGGCGCGCGCCGAGCTCCGCGAAGGGGCCGACGGAGGCGATGAAGGTGAGGTCGCTGACGATCACCTCGTCGCCGGGGCGGATGCCGAGGGCACGGGCGAGAAGGCTGAGGGCCATCGTGCCGGAGACGGTGGCGAGCGCGCCGCCGAAGCCGAAGCGGGCGGCGGCCTCGCGCTCCAACGCGTCGACCATCGGCCCGCAGGGCGCGATGTAGTTGGAGTCGAAGGCTTGGGCGACGAGCGCGCGCTCGTCGTCGCCATTGAGGAAGGGGGGCGAGAGGAAGGCCCTCATGCGGCCCCGTCCCCCTCCATGGGGGGCTTGCGGAAGGAGTAGAAGAGGATGCCCAGCCATTCCTTGACGTAGTAGGCCGCCTTGCCGGCGGACTCCGGGTTGGGCAGCTTCATCCAGAGCGGCATCCGGGCGCGGTTGCTCGCGGCGAGCGTGCACTCATAGTCGCACCCCACGGGCACGAAGTCGATGCCCTCGGCCCGGAAGAGCATCATGGCGCGGGGGAGGTGCCAGGCGGAGGTGACGACGAGCGCACGCTTGCAGCCGCGCTGGCGGAGGATGGCGAGGGTCTTGGAGGCGTTCTCGGCGGTGTCGCGCGCCTCGTCCTCGCAGATGATGGAGCTTTCGGGCACGCCGAGCGACTCCAGCAGCGGCTTCTCGGCCTTGGGCGCGCCGCCGCCGGTGGGGATGACGATGGGCGCCTTGCCGGCGCGGAAGAGGCGCACGGCCATGATGGCGCGGTCGGCCGAGGCGTACAGCTCAGGATAGGGCACGACGTCGGTGGCGGCCGCCACCCCCCCGCCAAGCACCACGATGGCATCCGCGTTCGGGATGGCCTCCAGGGGCGTGGGCGGGAACTTGCGCTCCAACGCGCCCCCCAACGACGTGGCGACGGCGGGCAGCCCCATCGCGAAGAGCACGGCGGCCAACAGCACCGCGCAGACCGCCGGACGCCCCTGCCGCCGGACGAACAGCCACACCCCCAGCGCCAACAGCGCCAACATCACCAACGTGTAAGGCATGCACAGCCACAGCAACCACTTGAAGACCGTGAACATCAGTCCTTCCTTTCCTGTATCCGGTGAAGGAGCACCGCGAGGCTGACGGCCAAATCCTCGCGCTGCACCAACACGCCCTCCGGCACCTCCAAACGCGCGGGGGTGAAGTTCCAGATCGCGCGGATGCCGCCCGCGACCATCTGCTCGGCCACGCGCTGGGCGCGGTCGGCCGGAACCGTAAGGATGCCCAGCGAGGCATCCAGCCGGAGCACCGTCTCGGTGATGGCGCTGACGGGGAAGACCGGCGTGCCGGCGAGGATCAGGTTGCACCGCTCGGGCGCGGCGTCGAAGGCCGCCGCAATCCGCAGGCCCTGTCGGCGGAAGCCGGGATAGCCCAGCAGGGCCGAACCCAGCCGCCCCACCCCCGCCAAGACCGCCGTCACCTCGCTGTCCGCGCCCGTCAGACGCTCCAACTCCGCGATGAGGTCGGCGATGGGGAAGCCCACGCGCGGCGTGCCGCGCACGCCGGTGCGGGCCAGGTCCTTGCGCACCACCACCGGCTCGATGCCCAACGCGCCCGCGAGCGCCGCGCCGGAGGCGTACTCACGCCCATCCCGCGCCAACTCCCGCAGGACGCGCAGGTAGAGCGGCAAGCGCTGCAAGGCCTGTGTGCCGAACGCCACCGGTCACGCCTCCGCGTCCGCCCCACCCTCCGGCGCGGGGGCCACCGGCTCCGCCGCCTCGGGTTCCGGCTCCGGCTCGGGGTCGGGCAGCGGCCCGTGGATGTCGTAGCCGATGAGGCGGCAGTCGAGCGGGCCGTTCTTGAAGGGGAGGATGGCCGAGGTGCGCAGGCCGATCTTCAGGGAAAGCGGCTTGGAGGAGGTGATGACCCACGCCCGCCATCCCTCGGGGACGTCGTTGCGCAGCCACCGGCCGATGCCCTCATAGAGGGGGACGAGGCTCTCCTCGTCCTCCAGACGCTCGCCGTAGGGCGGGTTCATGAAGAGGATGCCCGGCGTCTTGGGCAGGGGCGTGTCCGTGTAATCCTCGGAGAAGAAGCGCACGTTCTGCCCGACCCCGGCGGCATTGGCGTTGCGGTCGGCGATGTCCACCGCCGCCTCCTCCCAGTCCACGCCCACGATGAGGGGGAGCCCCGGGTCGTCGAAGGGGCGCTCGGCCGCCTTGGCCTGCGCCACCATCTCGCGCCAAATCTCCTTCGGCGTCGCGCCGAAGCGTTTGCGGACGCTCTCGCCGGCCTTCTCGCCGGGGATGATGGCGTTCCAACCTTTCAGGTGCATGAAGGCGAAGTCGCCGCGGAGGGTGCCCGGCTGGATGTTGCGCGCCAGCATCGCCGCCTCGATCGCCGGTGTGCCCGAGCCGCTGAAGGGCACCACGAAGGGCGCCTTGCGGTCCCACCCCGTCGCCAAGACGCACGCCGCGGCCAACGCCTCCTGCATCGGCGCCACCCAGCCCTCCTTGCGATAGCCGCGCCGGGAGAGGGAGGTGCCGGAGGTGTCCAGGTAGATCTTCGCGTGGGTGCCCTCCCAATGGAGGAAGACCGCCGCGCCGGGCGTGCCCTCGGTGAGGCGGCTGCCGAAGGTGCGCTCCATCCGCCGCCGCAGTGTCTGGAAGTCGATCTTCCGCAACGGCAGGTCGCCCGACATCAGGTCGTAGCCATCCACCTCCACGAGCACCTCGGCGCGCTCCTTCTCCTCGGGGAGGCCGGCCAGCCAATCCTCGATCGCCGCCCGCACCAGGCGCAGGGCCGAGCGCAAGGGCGCGCGTCGCGCCAACAGCTCCTCGCCGTCGGCCTCCACCCGCACCGGCACCATGTCGCCCACGTTCGGGCGGCGGCCGCACTTGTCGCGCATCCGGTCGACGATCGCGTCCTTCAGGCGCAGCGTCGGCATCCGCGTGTCGGTGACGGACTCCACGTCCTTGGTCGCGTTGTTCACGAAGAAGGATTGGTCCACGTCCAGCACCTGCTCCCACGGCGCGTAGTAGGCCAGGCGGTAGAGCTGGTCGAGCGTGCGGCAGCGCACATCCTGCACGAAGGGCCACAGCACGCGCTGGGCCGTGCGCAGGCAAAGGTTCAGGCGCAGGATGTCGCGGCAGGCGTTCTTCGCGCGGATGCCCACCATCGTCTCGTTGTCGCCGAGGATCTCATAGCCCAGCGCCTCCAGCTCCTGGCGCAGATACGGCACCACGCCCTTGGCGCAGGTGACGGCCAGCGTCGTCCGGTCCTGCCACACGTTACGCATGCATCGCCTCCGCCAACGCGCGGCCGAACTCCGAGCACTTCACCTCGCGCGCGCCCTCCATCAGCCGCGCGAAGTCGTAGGTGACGACCTTCGCGGCGATCACCTCGTCCATCGCCGCCAGGATCTTGTCCGCCGCCTCCGTCCAGCCCATGTAGCGCAGCATCATCTCGCCCGAGAGGATGAGCGAGCCCGGGTTCACCTTGTCCAGCCCCGCGTACTTCGGAGCCGTGCCGTGCGTGGCCTCGAAGACCGCCACGCCCGTCTGGTAGTTGATGTTCGCCCCCGGCGCGATGCCGATGCCCCCCACGCACGCCGCCAACGCGTCCGACACGTAGTCGCCGTTCAGGTTCAGCGTCGCGATCACGTCATACTCCGCCGGGCGCGTCAGGATCTGCTGGAGGAAGGCGTCGCAGATGCAATCCTTCACCACGATCTCCCGCCCCGTGCGCGGGTTGCGGAAGGCGCGCCACGGCCCCTCGCCCACCGGCTCCGCGCCGAACTCCCGCGCCGCCAGCGCATAGCCCCAGTCGCGGAAGGCCCCCTCCGTGAACTTCTGGATGTTGCCCTTGTGCACCAACGTCACCGACTTCCGGTCATTGGCGATGGCATACTCAAGGGCCGCGCGGATCAGCCGCTCGCTCCCCTCGCGCGACACCGGCTTGATGCCGATCGAGCTCGAACCCGGGAAGCGGATCTTCCGCACCCCCATCTCATTCTGCAAGAAGGCGATCACCTTCTCCGCCTCAGGCGTGCCCGCCATCCACTCGATCCCCGCGTAGATGTCCTCGGTGTTCTCGCGGAAGATCACCATGTCCGTCCGCTCCGGATGCAGCACCGGCGACGGCACCCCCTTGAACCAGCGCACCGGGCGCAGGCACACGTAGAGATCCAGCGCCTGGCGCATCGCCACGTTGATGGAGCGGATGCCCCCGCCCACCGGCGTCGTCAGCGGCCCCTTAATCGAGACCAGGCACTCCCGGCACGCCGTCAGCGTCTCCTCCGGCAGCCACGTGTTCGGCCCGTAGACCGCGTTCGCCTTTTCGCCCGCGTAGACCTCCATCCACGCAATCCGGCGGCTGTCCCCATACGCCGCCCGCACCGCCGCGTCCCAGACGGTCATCGCCGCCGCCGTGATGTCGGGCCCCGTCCCATCCCCCTCCACGAACGGGATGACCGGGCAATCCGGCACCACCAGCCGCCCATCCTCGCCCATCCTGATCCGCTCACCGAACGTCGGCGCCGCAATCTTCTCGTAAGCCATCTTCGCTCCCTCTTGAGTAACCAAACAAATCGTTTGCCATTATACCACACTATCCCCCACCCCGTCAGGCCTTGGGGCGCCCCAGCCGCAACCGCCACGTGGCCAGCAGCACCAACAGACCGATGGCCGCCATCAGCGCGAAGGCATGGCGCAGGCTCGTGGCGTGGGCCACGTAGCCGATGAGCGGCGGCGCGGCCAGGAAGCCGAAGAAGCCAATCGTCGAGACCTCCGCGATGGCGATGCCCGTGGGCACGCCCGGCGCCTTCCCCGCCAACCCGCACCCGATGGGCACCACCGCGCTCGTCCCGCACCCCACCAACGCGAACCCCACGACGGACCCGGCCATCGCCGCCAACGCCCCACACAGGCTCGACGCCACCGCCAAGGCCAACCCGCCCGCGATGCACGCGCCGCACCCATACAGCACCCGCGCCGCGCCAAAGCGGTTGACCGCGCGGTCGGCCACGAAGCGGCACGACACCATCGCGCACAGATACGCGAAGTAGCCAAGGCTCTGATGGGCCGGGGACACCCCCAGCACGTCCCGGAAATAGACCCCGCTCCAATCATAGATGGCCCCCTCGCACGCCATGCACCCCAACGACGAAATCCCGATCCAGAAGAGGTAAGGCGTCAAACGCCACGGCGACCGCCCACGCCCCCCATCCGCCTCCGGCGCAGACGCCGACGCGCGGTCGAACGGCATCAGCGCCCCGCCAGAGAACGACAGCAGCGCGCACGCTCCCGCCGCCACCAACGCGAAGTGCGCCCACGTCGGCACCCCCAACGGCGCCAACGCCAGCGCCAACGCCACGGCCGCCAGGCCCGCCAGCGACCACATCCCATGGAAGAGCGCGATGATCGAGCGGCGATAGTAATGCTCCAGCTGCACGCCCTGCGTGTTCGCCGCGGTGTTGGAGAGGTTCGCCGCGAAGCCCGCCGCCAGCAACCCGCCCCCCAACGCCCACACATTCGGCGCCACCCCCAGGAAAAGCAGCACGCACGGATAGAGGAACCCCGCCAGGATGAGCATCCGCCGACTCCCCAGGCGCGCCACGAGCAAGCCGTTCGGGGCCATCGAGACCAGCTGCCCCACGGGAATCGCCAGCAGCAACGTCCCCAACTGCGCCTCGTTGAGGCCCAACCGGTCGCGGACATCCGGGATGCGGGCGCACCACGTGGCAAAGACCACCCCCTGGATGAAGAACGAACAGCAAATCGCCACGCGCGTGCGGACGAGCGTGGGCAACGTGGGCAGGAAACGCCCCGAGAACAGAAACGTGCGGCGACGGCGCATAAGCCCTCCTGTTTGGGGCGCGTATCATACCACGCCGCCTCCCCGCGCGCCACCCCCAAAAAACCGGATGGACATACGGATGAGAAAGGGAGGGCGGGCAGACGCCGCCCACTCAGCCCCCACCTCCCCAAGGATCAGCCGCTGACGCTCGGTGAGTCAGCCGCCGGGCATATCGGCAGGCGCGTTCGCAGAACGCGCGCGGGGGTGCAGGGTGCCTTGCACCCTGCCGGGGGTCATG
>CASEMS010000011.1:0-14956 GCA_949288955.1 uncultured Lentisphaeraceae bacterium | reverse complement strand
GGCGGCCCGGCCCCGCCCCCCCGCCCGCGCCCCCCCCCCCCCCCCCCCCCCTTGACCCCGATGCCCGCCCCGCGCGCCCTCCATCCCGGCCCCCACCACCCCGTCACCCCCCAACTCAATCTCTCGGACGAGACGCTCATGCTCGCCCAGCGACGCCGCCATACACAAAAAAGCCCGGGCGCAATGCGCTCCGGGGATCGCGTAGGCGATGTGGGGGGATGTCTCAGACGTCCCCTGGCACGGACGCCACCCACACCCGCGAACAAGACGTGCCTTGGGCCGGCGACACCGAGAAAGGTGAGGTAGGCGTGCCGCCGTCCGTCGCGCAAGGCGTCGGAGTGGGAACCCCTCGGCCGTCATCTACCACTACTATACCACCCCACCCCCACCTGAGTCAAGCCCTTCCCGAGTTTGCGTCCCCCGGTCTTCCGGGCGGGCCTCCGCGCGGGCGCCCTCAGGCGCCTTGCCCATCCCCCTGCCCCGTGGGTTTGGGCTTGGTGAGGCGGCGCATGACGGCGCGGGCGATGAACCACTGGGCGACGGCGAAGAGCAGGAAGAAGGCGGCGACGATGGCCACGACACCGGCGGGATGGCGCCCCCACAATCCCTTGAGCCAATCGAGCGCGGGGGCGTAGAGCGTGGGCATGAAGAAGGTAACGATGGCGCTCTGGAAGAGACAGGAGAGCGCGGAATAGAAGGTGTACTGCCCGAAGTGAACCCGCAGCATCCCCGCCGCCAGCAACGCGGGCGTGCGGATGCCGGGGGTGAAGCGCACGATGAACATGGTCTTGCCGATGTGATTGTCGAAGAAACGCCCGCAGGCCTCCACCTGTGTCTGGTGCTTCTGCACCCACTTCAGCCGCGCCACGTAGCGCATGGCGAAGCGCACGGGCACATACATCAGCAGGTCGCCGATGAAGACTCCCCAGAAGGTGCTCTGCAATGCCACCATCACGCTCATCACCCCACCGCTGATGAGGGGTGGGACGATCGTCCAACAGACGACGTTCTCGAAGAAGAAGGTGGCGAAGGCGGTGAGCAATCCCTGCGTCCACGGGTGCTCCACGGAGGCGCGGATGGCCTCGACAAGCGTGTCAAGGTCCAGCCAGGAGACAGAGGCAAGCAGCCCAATCATCGCGCGGCCTCCTCGGGAAGCGGTTTGTCGGCGGGGATGCCAAGGTAATGCCCAATCTCCTCGGCCACGGCGGCGAAGGTGGGCGCGGCCACGTTGCCGCCGGAGTGGAGCGCGCCCTTGGGCCGCTCGATGGTAACCAAGATGGCCAGCCGGGGCGCGGTGGCGGGGTAGACACCGACGAAGGAGGCGTTGTAGTCGCGGTTGTTGTAGCGACCGTCGACGGGGATCTGGCCCGTTCCGGTCTTTCCGGCCACGGTGTAGCTGCGGAGGGCGGCGCGGCGGGCGGTGCCCCCGGCGGCGCGGTCGGTCACCGCCTGCATGAGGCCCAGCATCGTCTCGGCGACTTGGGGGGAAAACGGCCGCCCGAGCACCTCCGGCTTGTTGGCGCGGATGAGCGCGCCCGCGTGCGAGCGGATCTCCTTGAGGATGGTGGGGCGCATCCGCACGCCGCCGTTGCCGATCGTGGCGTAGGCGTTGCAGAGTTGGACGGCGGTGACGGCGATGCCCTGCCCGATGGGCATCCGCGTGGCGGAGAGCTTGCTCCAACGGTCATAAGGGTGCAGGATGCCGGCCTCCTCGCCCACCAACTCGATGCCCGTGCGCTCGCCGAAGCCCATGGCGCGGAAGGCCCGCCACAGCCGCTCGTTGGCGTGGGGCATCCCCTGCCCGGGGGCGGGCTCGGCCAAGCGCAGGCCGATCTGCGCGGTGGCGATGTTGGAGGAGCGCGCCAGCACGTCGCGCAGCGTCAGCGTGCCGTAGGCGTGGTCACGCAGGGGCCGCCCGGCGTAGAACCAGACGCCCGCGTTGCCCACGTCGAAGGTCGTGCTCTCGGAGATGACGCCATATTGCAGGGCCATGGCCACGGTGACGGCCTTCATCACCGAGCCTGGCTCGTAGTTGCGCGAGATGGCGATGTTCTTCCATCGCTCCTCGCCGACGCTGCTGTATTCCTGCGGGTCGAAACTCGGCAACGTTGCCATCCCCAACATCTCCCCGGTTCGGACGTCTTGCACCAGGATTATCCCGGAGTCGGCCTGGAAGCGCCGGATCGCCTCGGCCAACGCCTGTTCGATAATATACTGGATGTTGTTGTCGATGGTCAAATAGACGTCGTTGCCATGGACGGGTGGCGTGTCCTCCAGGCGCCGCCCGCGCAGCTCCCGCCGGCGGGCGTCCACCATCGTGCGGATGAGCCCGTCGCGCCCCTGCAACTCCTTGTCGAAGCGCTGCTCCACGCCGTAGACGCCCGTCTCCTCGCGATTGATGAAGCCCAGCACATGGGCCAGGCGCGCGCCGTTGGGGTGGGCGCGGACGGAGCGGCGCTCGCTCCAGTTCACCCCCGCGATCCGGTTGGTCCTCACCGACGGCGCGCTGCGGCGCTCCAACTCCCGCAGGATCTCCTCGTCGGCCACCTCCGCCACGAAGATCGTCGTCCGCCGGCGCCCCATGGTGGTGGTGTGGTAACCGTTGAAGGCGTCGAGCAACCGTTCCTCCGGCAGCCCCAGCAGGCGCGCCAGATCCAGCGGCAACGAGGCGCGGTCGACGCCCGGGGCCTCCAGCTTCGGGTCCTTCTGGTCGATGTAGATCACGCGGCCCGGCAGGCTCTCGGCGAGCACCGCGCCGTTGCGGTCAAGGATACGCCCGCGCAACCCCAGCAGCGGGCGGCTGGCGTAGTAGTTCGGCGCGTCCTCCGGCGGCCCCACCAACAGGTGCAGGAAGACCAGGCGCGCCAGGACGCCCCCCATCAGCGCCGCCACCCCCAGCGCGAAGACGGCGATCCACCGCCGCGACGCGCGCCGCTCCCGCTCCGTCGTCTCCATCGGCCGCGCCTCAACGGCGCGCCCGCGCCACCGCCTCGCCCTCGCCCCGCGCCCGGCGATTCTCCGCCAACGCGCGGGCCATCGCCTGCGGCATCCGCAGGCGGCCGTCGCCCGACACCGTGGCCGTCCGCTCCGGCGGCGCGAAGGTCAGGCGCAGCCCGTTGCGGGCGATCGCCTCGTCCAGGCGCACGGGGTCGCGCTGGCGGTTCCACTCCGCCTCGCAGCGGCGCAGGGACTCCGCCTGCGAGAGGCGCTCCTGCTCCAACAGCCGGATTTGCGCGTTGGCCTGCTCCACGCGCATCCCCAGCACGCAGTAGATGAGCCACGGCGCCACCGCCGTCAGCACGATCGCCGCCATCCCGATTGTCGCGGGGCGCACCTGCGCCCGCCGCCTCCTGTTACGCCTTGCCATGTCCGTCGCCCTCCGTCGTTCCCAAACGCCGCACCGCCCGCAGTTTGGCGCTGCGCGCCCGCGGGTTCCGCCCAAGCTCCTCGGGCCGTGCCGTGACGACCCGCCGAAAGACCCATTCCGTGCGCGGCTCCACCCCGCGCCATTCGCTCCCCCCCTGCAACAACGCCTCCTCGCGCCCGCAATGGGCCTGGAAGCACGCCTTCACCACCCGATCCGTCAGGCTCTCGAAGGTGATGACCGCCATCCGCCCGCCCGGGCGCAGCAGCCCCAGCCCCCCCTCCAAGGCCCGGCGCAGCTGCCCCACCTCGTCGTTCACCGCCATCCGCAGCGCCTGGAAGACCCGCGTGGCCGGGTGGCGGCCCGGCGTGTGCGCGCCGCCCACCGCCCGCGCCACGATCTCCGCCAGGCGCGCCGTCCGCACGATCGGCTCCCGCCGCCGCTCCCGGTCGATGGCCCGGGCGATCCGAAGCGCCTGGCGCTCCTCGCCCAGCTCGCGGAAGAGCCACGCCAGCTCCCCCACCTCCAGCCGCGCCAACAGCTCCGCCGCCGTCTCCCCCGCCTCGTTGTCCATGCGCATATCCAACGGGCCGTCCGCGCGGAAGCTGAAGCCCCGCCCCGGCGTGTCCAGCTGGTCGCTGCTCACCCCCAGGTCCAGGAGGATGGCGTCCGCCGCCTCGATGCCGTTGGCCCGCGCCAACGCCGCCAGGTCGCCGTGGCCGCCGCGCGCCAAGGTGTGCGTGCCCGGCACGCCGCGCAGCGTCTCCGCCGCGCGCCCCAGCGCCTCCGGGTCGCGGTCGATGCCCAGCAGGCGCCCGGTGGGCCCCGCCAAGCGCATGACCGCCGCGGCGTGGCCGGCGCGGCCCAGCGTGCCATCCACGTAGACGCACCCGGGGGTCGGCGCCAAGGCCGCCACCGTCTCGTCCAACAACACCGGGATGTGCATCGCCGCGCCTCCCAATCAGAAATCCAACGTGGCGAGCGCCTCGCCCAACGCCGCCTGATCCACCGGCGTCTCGGCGCCGCGCGCCTCCGCCGCCCAGATCTCGCCATAGGTCACCGCGCCCACGAAGGCGATCTTCCCCGTGATGCCCGCGAAGGCCAGCAGGCGGTCGCTGATGCGGATGCGCCCCTGCACGTCCAGCGGCAGCTGCTCGGTGTTCTGGCCGATCACCCGCAGGCGCGCGGCCACGGTGGGATCCGCGAAGCGTTTGGCCCGCAGACGCGCCTGGATCGCCTGCATCCGCTCGACGGAGAGCAGGCGCAGGCATTTCTCGTGCGGGTCGGCCATCACGAAGACATACTTCGGCCCCCCCAGCGCGTCGCGCCACCCCGAAGGGATCGTCACGCGCCGCTTGGGGTCAAGCGCATGGGTGGCGAAGCCCGTGAAAACGGCCTCGCCACGCATCGCCGTGGCCTCTGTCATCTCGGTGTCCATCCTTGACCTTTTGTGACACTATTAAACACTTTCCCCCACCACGCCGTCAAGCCCTATTCCTCCAACCCGCCCCACAGGCGGATTCCCGCCCAATCCTCCCCCGAAACCGACCGATTCCCGCGCGCGCCCGCACCGGGAGGAGGCTTGGAAGCTTGGATGTTTGGAGGCTTGGCGGCTCCCTCAAAATGGATCGGCCGCTGAGCCGAGGTGGATCAGCCGCTGAGCCGAGGTGGATCAGCCGCTAGTCCAAGGTGAGTCGGCCGCCAAGCCTCCAAGCCTCCAAACTTCCAAGCTTCCAAACCAAGCCTCCAAACTTCCAAGCCTCCAAACCAAGCCTCCAAACCAAGCCTCCAAACCAAGCCTCCAAGCCTCCAAACTTCCAAGCCTCCAAACCAAACTTCCAAGCCTCCACTCGCCGCGTTTTGGTATAGTGGGCGCAGACAAGGAGGAACCGGAATGGCTCTGTTGATGTTGTTGGCGAACGGCTTTGAGGAAATCGAGGCGTTGGGGACGCTGGATCTGCTGCGGCGGGCCGGCGTGGAGACGCGCACCTGCACGCTGAACACCACGCCCCTGACGCTCGGCGCGCACGGCATCGCCGTGGAGGCGGAGCTGTGCCTGACGGAGCTGGACAGCACGCGGTTCGAGGGCGTCATCCTGCCGGGCGGGCTGGGCGGCGCGGAGGCGTTGGCGGCGACGCAGGGCGTGCTGGAGCTGCTCCGCGAGTATGACGCGCAGGGCAAGCTGGTCGCGGCCATCTGCGCGGCCCCGGCCTTGGTGCTGACGGCGGCGGGTCTCCTGCCGGGGGCGCGCAAGGCCACCTGCTATCCCGCGCCGGACTTCGCGGAGGCGTTGGCGGAAAGCTACGTCCGCCGCCCGGCCGTGACGGAGGGCAACCTCATCACCGCCGAGGGGCCAGGGCGCTTCGCCGACTTCGCCCGCGCCATCATCGTCCGCATGGTGGGCGAGGAGACGGCGCACCGCACCCTCGCGGACGCGCTGGTGGAGGACTGAGGCCCCCGTGCCCGGCCTGACCCAACGGCTGGGGACGGCGCAGCGGCAGCGTCAGACGCAGGAGGCGACGCTGTCCCTCCAGGCGCGTCAGCGTCTGCGCCTGCTGCCCCTGCCCTTGCCGACGCTGCGGGCGCAGCTGCGCCAACAGGCCGAGCAAAACCCTTTCCTGGAGTATGAGGACCCGCCCGGGGAGGCGCTCTCCCTCGACGCGGCGGCCGACGCCCTCGCCCGCGAGGCGGACGAGACGGAGAACCTCGACTATCTGAACGCCTCGCTGGAGGGCTTCGGCGACCAGGCCGACCCCGAGGCCTTGGCGGAGGCCGGGCGGCGGCACGATTGGCTGCTCCAGACGCAGACGGCGCCCGAGACGCTCTTCCGCCATCTGGAGGGGCAGCTTCTCCGCCAGATGCCGCCGGGGCCGCGGCGCGACCTGACCCTGCTGGTCTGCGACGCGCTGGACGCGGACGGCTATCTCCGCACGCCCACCCACGAGCTGCTGGCCGATTGGTGGCAGGCCAACGGCGGCCGGCCGCCGGAACCCTTCGAGGAGCGCGACGTGGAGGCCGCCATCCGCACCGTGCAGACGCTCGACCCCGTGGGCGTCGGCGCGCGGTCGCTGGCCGAGTGCCTGGCGTTGCAGACGCGGGCCGACCCGCGGACGCTGCCAGACCGGGGGCTCTACCTGCGCCTCTGCGACCGTCTGGGGAGCGTGCTGACGGAGCCGCCCGAGCGTCTGGCGCGCGCCCTGCGCTGCACGCCGGGGGAGCTTGCCGGGGCGCTCGCCTACCTGCGCACCCTCACGCCCTTCCCCGGCCGCGCCTTCGCCCCCGCCGAGCCGCCCGAAAGCCCGGAGATCGTCGCCCTCCGCGAGCCCGACGGCCGGTGGCGGGCGGTCTGCGACGAACGCCGCTTCCCGCTCTTCCGCGTGGACGAACGGGCGGTGGAGGCCGCCAAGGCGGCGGCGAAGGCCCCCGCCGAGCGCGCCTGCGTCGCCGACCTCGAAGGGCGCGCGCGGTTGGAGGCGGAGGCCTTCCACGAGCGCAACGACACCCTCCGCCGCGTGGCCCAGGCCGTCTTCGACCGGCAGGGGGCCTTCCTCGACAGCGGGGGCGACCCCGCGGCGCTCCGCCCCCTGCTCCAGCGCGAGGTGGCCCAGGCGGTGGGTTACGACGAAAGCATCGTCTCCCGCGCCGTCAAGGACAAGGCCGTGCGCGTGGCGACCAGCCGGAAGCTGCTCCCCCTGAAGGCCTTTTTCACGCACGCCCTGCCCGCCTCGGCGCAGGGGGAGGGGGCGGGGGAGGGAGTCTCCGAGCAGAGGGCGAAGCAGACGCTGCGGGACTTGGTGGCGGGCGAGGAGGCGGCGCGGCCGCTCTCCGACCAGGCTTTGACGGAGGCGCTGGCGGCGCGGGGCATCCCCTTGGCGCGGCGCACGGTGGCGAAATACCGGGAGCAACTGGGCATCCCGTCCACACGCGAGCGGCGACGGGCCGCCGCATTGGGAAAGGACAAGGCATGAAACCGATGTTGTTGGTGTGGCTGGCCTTCCGCGAGGTGGCGGACTTCACCGCCACGCGCGCGCAGGTGGCGCGGTGGGCCGGGCAGGTGCCGGAGCTGGAGGTGGTCTTCGCGGAGTCGCAGGAGGCCTTCGTGCGGAACCTCTCCAAGGCCACCTACGTGATGACCTTCCGCTTCTCGGAGGCCTGGCTGCCGCTGACCTACCGCGTCAAATGGCTGGCCACCCCCGCGGCGGGGCGCGAGCTGCTCGGCGCGCGCCTCCCCGACCGCATCCGGCTGACGCACGGCACCTTCCACGGCGCCCTGATGGCGGAGACGGCGGTGGGGATGCTCCTGGCCGTGCGGCGCGGCCTCCTGCCGGGGCTGGGCCTCTGCGGGCCGGGCGAGCCGTGGCCGAAGACCCTCCCCGGCCGCCGCGCCATCGCCGGCAGCCGCGCCGTCATCCTGGGCTACGGCCACATCGGCAAGGCCATCGGCGCGAAGCTCGAGGCCCTCGGCGTCTCCGTCACGGGCGTCACGCGCGCCAACCTCGGCGACCTCGACGCCCTCCTCGCGCAGGCCGACGCCCTCTTCGCCGCCCTCCCCGCCACCGCCGAGACCGACGACCTCCTCGACGCCCGCCGCCTCGCCCTCCTGCCGCCCCACGCCGTGCTCATCAACGTGGGCCGCGGCAACGCGGTGGACGAGGAGGCCCTCGCCAAGGCCCTCGCCCAAGGCACCCTCCACGCGGCCTTCCTCGACGTGATGAAGGAGGAGCCCTACCCCGACGACGGCCCCCTCCGCCGCGCGCCGCGCTGCTACCTGCTGCCGCACGCCTCCGCCTTCTCGCCCGACTACCTCGACCGCGCCTTCGCCGAATGGCTGGAGATCTACCGGCGTGACTACCGCGACCGCGCATGAGGCCGCCGCGCCGTTGCTGAAGGACGTGGCCCTCTGCCTCGCCCTCCGCCCCTTCGGCAAGACCTCGCAGATGGTGGTCTGGCTCACCGCCCGCCACGGCCTCGCAACCACCCCCGTCAAAGGCGCCCAACGCCCCAAGGGCGCCTTCCTGGGGCGCTGCGACGTGGGCTACCTCTGCGAGGTCGTCCTCTACGCCCGCGAGCGCAACGGCGTCCGCAACATCCGCGAATGCACGCCCCTGCTCCTGCGCGAGGGGCTCCGCGCCGACTGGCGCGCCGCGATGGCCGCCGACTACGCCTGCGACCTCACCCTCCGCACCGCCCAGCCCGGCATGGCCAACCCGGCGCTCTTCCGCGACCTCGGCGAGCTGCTCGACACCCTGCCCGCCTGCGCCCCCCACGAGAGCGCCCTGGCCCTGCTGTGGTTCGAGTGCCGCCTCCTCCATGCCGTCGGCCTGGGGCCCGACTTCGCGCCCTGCCCTCTGTGCCCCCCCTCCCCCCGCCACACCTTCTCGGTGGAGGAGGGCCGCTTCGCCTGCGCGCACCGCCCCTCGCGTCTGCGCACGCCCCCCACCCTGACCCTGCACGACGACGTCCCCGCCCTCCACCGCCACTTCCTCGGCCACCCCCTCGCCCCCCTCCTCGCCGAGGCCCGCGCCGCCGACCGCCGCGACGACCTGGGCCGCCCCGAGCCCTTCCCCGGCGTCTTCGGCCTCCGCCGCTTCCTCGGCGTCTTCCTCTCCGCCCACCTCGACCTCCCCCCCGGCCCCCGCCGCACCGCCCTCGACCTCCTTATCAGCTGATGGGCGGCGTTGCGCGGGGGCGGCAATTATCCTATACTGAAGGCAACCAAGAAAGGACGATGTGGCTATGCGACGATTGATGGGCTTTGGGCTGATGGGGCTGCTGGCGCTGTGCGGATGCCTGCAACAGGCGCGGACGCCGTACAACGAGGTCGCGATCTTCGGCGGCGAGGGCGACGAGGAGGAAGAGCTGATTGCGCCGCCCGAGGTGGCCAACCTCTGGCCGCTCTACATCAGCGACGGCCGCGCCAGCTATTTCCTCTGGCCGCTCGTCAAGTCCTCCCCCGGGTGCTTCGCCATCCAGCCCCTCTTCAATTACGACCACGGCATCCAGGACTACCTCTGGCTGCTGACGCTCTCGCCGAAGAGCGGGGAGTACCGCCTCTGGCCGCTCTTCTACCGTTCGCCCGAGCGGTGGTTCGCCTTCCCCCTCGCCTACGCCACCGACACCCTGGAGCACGAATCCGCCGGCAGCCCCTTCCTCTTCAATTGGAAGCGCGAATGGCTCACCACCACGGCCCGCACGGGCGCGGAGGCGCGCGTGGCGCCCATCGAGGAGACGCACAACCTGCCGCTCCTGTGGGCGAGGACACGCTACTTCGCCCCCTCCGGCCCCCTGCCCGTGGACACGCTGGATGAGGCCTTCCCCACGCGCGAAGGCACCGAATGGGGCGTCCTCCTCGGCGCCTTGTACGGCAAGGATCTCCTCACCCGCCAGGCCCCCGACACATGGACGCGCGAACGAGACTCCCAATTCGGCTGGCTTCTCTGGCGCCAATCCGAGACCCTCCGCCACAGGCGCGATGGGGATCGCCGCACCTCCCACACCTTCACGCCCCTCTTCAGCGTCAAGACCGACGACCTCGCCTCCGGGAGCCGCGACGTCCAATACGGCCTCCTGCTGAACACCATCAGCCTGAGCCTCCATGACGGCGCCTACCGCGGGTTCGACCTCCTCTGGCGCTTCCTCTACGAAGACCGTGTCTCCACCCCCACGCGCCGCACGACAAAGGCCCTCTGCGGGCTCCTCTTCAACTACGACCGGGACGCCTTTGACCGCACCCACCCCGACCGCCGCACCCCCAACGTCATGGAGCGCCGCCGCCAAGACAACGCGGAGACCACCTTCCTCTGCGGACTCCTCTACAGCCACAAGCGCAAGGACACCCAAAAATGGCGGTGGGACGGCGCCTTCCGCCAACCCGAGCAAGCGCTGGAGGAGACCTTCCGCGACGACACCTACGTCCTCACGCCCCTCGTCTACATCGCCGAGCGCCAACGCGACGGCTCCTTCGGCCGCCGCCTCATCCTCGGCCTCCTCTTCGACCAGACCCACAAGACCGCCAACGACACCGAGACCTTCGGCATCCTCGGCTATCTCTACCGTTTCAACCACTACGCCGACGGCACCCGCTCGCGCACCCTCTTCCCCTTCCTCAACCTCACCACCCACGACGACTCGCCCGACTGGACCTTCTCCTTCCTCCACAAACTCTTCCGCATCGAGCGCACCGCCGAGGGCACCCGCTGGTGGCTCTTCTGGCTCTGACCGGCGCGCTCGACCGACGGCGGGTGTTCTGCTATCATAGGGCCGTTATGGCACGTTCAATGACGGGATTCGGACGGGGCGAGGCCACCGGCGCGGGGCTTTCCGTGGCGGTGGAGCTCTCCTCCGTGAACCGCAAGCAATTCGACGCGACGCTCTGGTTGCCGCGCGAGTGGCTGGCTTTCGAGGCACGGTTGCAGACGGTGTTGCGCGAGGGCATCGCGCGCGGCGCGGTGAAATGCGTGGTGACGGCCCGGCCGTTGGCGGGGGGCGACGCGGCGCGCACACTGGAAGGGCGCGTCCTGGCCCTGCGCGAGGCGGCCAGGCGGCTGGGCATCGCCGGGGAGCCGACCTTCTCGGATCTGGCGGCGCTCTGCGCCACGGAGCCGGACGACGTCGCGCCGGAGCCGACGGAGGCGGTTTGGGCGGTGGTGGCGGAGGCGGCGCGAAGCGCCTTGGCGGGCCTCCGCCGGATGCGCGAGACCGAGGGCGCGAAGATCGCGCAGGATCTGACCGCCCGCCTGGCAGGCCTCCGCGACCTGCACGCGCAGATCGCCGCCATCGCCCCCACCCTGCCCAAACTGTGGCAGGAGGCGCTGCGCAAACGCCTCGCGGAGCTGTTGCCCGAGGGCGTGGCGGTGGACGCGGCCTCCGTGGAGCACGAGGCGGCGCTCTTCGCCGACCGCTGCGACATCTCGGAGGAGCTGACGCGCCTGGGCGCCCACTTCGCCCACGCCGAACGCCTGCTGGCGGGCGATGAGCCGTGCGGGCGGGCGTTGGACTTCCTCTGCCAGGAACTCTTCCGGGAAATCAACACGACCGGCTCGAAGTGCGCCGGCTGCGACATCCCGCGCCTGGTGATCGCCTTCAAGACCTTGCTGGAAACCTTCCGCGAACAGGTGCAGAACCTTGAGTGACGCCGTCGAGATCGTTGAGCTGAGACCCGCCGACCTTCTGGCCGAGGGCTTCCACGCACGCCTGAACGCGGCGGCGTTGGCGCACGCGCCCAAGGTGTTGCTCGTCCGCAACGACGGCTACGCGGGGGAGACGCCCCTGCCGTTGGCCTTCGCCAACCCCTGCCTGGTGGATCTGGCGCCGTGCTACCGCATCCGCGGCGCGCGGGTGCGCCCGGAGGCGTTGGGGGCGACGTTGGCGCGGGCGCGGGCGGTCTGCGCCGCGGGCCACGGGCCCTTTCTGATCGAATTGCTGGAAGATGGGCCCTCGGCCCGGGAGTGAACGCCGCATGGACGCACCGCTCAACCTCTTCACCCTGCCGCCCGGGCGGGTCCACATCATGGGAATCTGCGGCGTGGGCGCCGCGGGCGTCGCCTGGATGCTCCACCTGCGCGGTTGGAAGGTCTCCGGGTGCGACCGCCACGTGCCGCCGACGATGGGCCGCTTCTTCGCCAAGAACGGCATCGCCATCCTGCAGGATCACGACCCCGCGCACCTGGCCGACTGCGATGTGCTGGTTCACAGCGCCGCCATCCGCGCCGACGAACCGGAGCTGACCCTCGCCCGCGCCGGCGGGATGCCCGTGCTCTCGCGCGGCGAATGCCTGGCCGGCTGGGTCAGCGGCCTGCGCTCCGTCGCCGTCTGCGGCACACACGGCAAGACCACCTCGGCCTGCTTCGCCACGCGCCTCCTGCAATGCGTGGGGCAGAAGCCGCTCTGGTGCCTCGGCGGCTACACCCCGCGCCTGCTCACCAACGCCGGCCCCCGCCACGGCGAGCTCGCCGGCAAGCTCCCGCCCGACCAGATCGCCGTGGCCGAGGCGGACGAAAGCGACGGCACGTTGGCCTACGAGCGCCCCGCCGTCACCCTCATCACCAACATCGAGCTTGACCACCTCGACCATTTCCGCGGCGCGGAGGAGATCGAGCGCTGCTTCGCGGCCGTGGTGGACAACACGCGCGAGGGCGTGGCCGTCTGCGCCGACGCCCCCTGGGCCATGCGCGTGGCCGCCCGGGCCCGCGTGCCCATCCTCACCTTCGGCCTCTCGCCCGACGCCACGCTCCGCGCCGAGAACCTCCGTTGCGCCGCCGAGGGCTCCACCTTCACCCTCTGGCACGGCGCCGAGCGCGTGGGCGACGTGGCCCTCCCCGTGCCCGGCCAGCACAACGTCCGCAACGCCCTGGGCGCGATGGCCGCCTGCCTGCTCCTGGGGCTCGACGCGCACGCCTTGGCCAAGGCGTTGCCCACCGCCTGCGCCGAGCTGCCCAAACGCCGCTTCCAGTGGGTCACCGGGCGCGAAGCCCCCGTGCGCGTGGTGGTCGACTACGCCCATCACCCCACCGAGATCCTTGCCCTCCTCTCCGTGGCGCGCCTCCAGAAGCCCAAACGCCTGCGTCTGGTCTTCCAGCCGCACCGCTACTCCCGCACGCGCAAGCTGATGGGGGAGTTCGTGACGGCCTTCCCGGGCGTGGACGAGCTGATCCTGCTGCCCGTCTACGCCGCCAGCGAGGATCGCTCCGCCGGGAGCGAGAGCCACGAGCTCTACGCCGCCATGCGCGCGGCCGACCCCACGCGCCGCCTCCTGTTGGCGCGGGACGCCGCCGAGGCCACCGCCTACCTCACGCGCACCGCCGCGCCGGGCGACCTCATCCTCGCCGTCGGCGCGGGCGACGTGGAGGGCATCGGCTATGCCCTGCGCGACGAGCTCCCCGGCGCCAAACCCTCCGACCCGGACACCCCCGCGCCCCCTCCCAAGCCCTCGGCCTTCGCCCTCCTCAACCAGCTCTTCCCGGAGGAGGTAGACCTCTTCCCCAACGAGCCCCTCGCGCGCCACACCCTCTTCCGCGTGGGCGGCGAGGCGGAGCTCCTCGCCCTCCCCACGAGCATCCCGGCGCTCTCCGCGCTCTGCGCCGTCTGCAAGGCGCGGGGCATCCCCCTGCGCTTCCACGGCGGCGGCGCGAACACCTGGTTCTCCGACCTCGGGCTCCCCGGCGTGCTCTGCGCCCTCCAAGGCCCCGACTTCGAGGGTTTTACGCGCACGGACGATGGGCTCGTCACCGTCGGCGCCGGGCTGTCAGGCCCCGCGCTCCTGGCACGGTTGGAGGCCGAGGGGCTCGCCGGGCTGGAGTTCATGCAGGGCATCCCCGGCACCATCGGCGGCTGGGCGCGCATGAACGCCGGTGCGCACGGCCACGCCCTCTGGGAGCGCGTCGTCGAGGTCCGCTCCGTCCTCACCGACGGCCAGCTCCGCCACATCCCGGCACGCGCCTTCCAGGTGGGCTACCGCGCCGTCCACGGGCTCACGGGCATGGCCGTCATCGCCGTGACCTTCCGCCTCGACCCCTCCACGCCGGCGGCCGTCCGCGAGGCCCGCGCCGCCTTCGCCGCCCGGCGCACCGACCTCTCCGGCCTGCGGTGCTGTGGCTCGCTCTTCCGCAACCCGCCCGGCCTCAGCGTCGGCGCGACCCTCGACAAACTCGGCGCGAAGGGCTGGTGCGTCGGCGGCGCCGTCGTCTCCGACCGGCACGCCAACGTCATCGTCGCCGAAGAAGGCTGCACCGCCTCCGACCTGCTCGCCCTGAAAGAACGCCTCCGGGACGCCTTCGCCTCCGCCACCGGCGTCATCCCCCAGCCCGAGATCCAGGGTTTCTGAGCGCCCCCAAGCCTTGAGACAAGACCCCCACACCGAAAGGATACGATTATGGCAGAACTGATTGTGGCGTTGGACGTGCCCAGCCGGGCCGAGGTCGCGGCGACCCTTGACCGTCTGGGCGACGCGGTGGGCTTCTACAAGATCGGCCTGGAGCTCTTCTCCGCCGAGGGGCCCGACGTGGTGCGCCTGGTGAAGGACGCCGGCAAGCGCGTCTTCCTCGATCTGAAGCTGCACGACATCCCCCGCACCGTCGAGCGGGCCGTGAAGTCCATCGGGCGACTGGGCGTGGACCTGGCCACCATCCATGCCAGCGGGGGCCGCGCCATGATCCGCGCCGCCGCGGAGGCCGCCGCCTCCTTCGGCGCGGCCGCGCCCAAGATCCTCGCCGTAACCTGCCTCACCTCGCTGGATCAGGGCGACCTCGACGACCTGGGCATCGCCCGGCCCATGCCCAGCCAGGTGGAGGCGCTCGGCCTCCTGGCCGTGACCAACGGCGCCGACGGCATCGTCTGCTCGCCCAAGGAGGTGGCGGCGATGAACCGCGCCCTCATCCCCGCGGCGCAGGGCCGCCCCGTCGTCTTCGTCACCCCGGGCGTGCGCCCCGCCGGGGCGGCGGTGGGCGACCAGAAGCGCGTGGCCACCCCCGCCGGGGCGGTGCGCGACGGCGCGACCCATCTGGTGGTGGGCCGCCCCATCCTGGAGGCGGCCGACCCCGTGGCCGCCGCGCGCGCCATCCGCGCCGAGATGGACTCCGCCGCGCGATGAAGAAG